>NZ_JBHVCP010000034.1:0-86823 GCF_042803315.1 Streptomyces sp. NPDC057424 | reverse complement strand
CACCGATGACGGTGGCGCCGGCGGCCTTCCCGAGCTGCACGGCCGCGCTGCCGACCCCTCCAGCGGCAGCGTGGACGAGCAGGGTCTCGCCGGCCTCCAGACCGGCCCGTCGGTGCAGGCCGAACCAGCCGGTCTGGTAGCCGATGTGCAGGGCCGCGGCCTCCGCGTCGTCCAGGGCGTCCGGGGCGGGCAGGAGCGCGGCGGCGTCCGCGACGGCGTACTCGGCAAAGCCTCCGTGCGGCAGCGCCGGGTTGGCGATCACCCGGCGGCCGTCCGCGGTCTCGCCGCAGATCTCCACGCCGGGTGTGAACGGCAGCGGCGGCCTGACCTGGTACTGGCCGCGGCACATCAGGGCGTCCGGGAAGTTGATGTTGGCAGCCCGTACCTTCAGCAGGACCTGGCCGTCACCGGGCGTGGGCGGCTCGACGTCCTCGAGCCGCATCACCTCGCCCGGCTCGCCGTTCTCGTGCACTTGCCATGCCTGCATGCGGGGCCTCCACGGGGGACTGCTTCGTCTGACCGGGGTCGGTTCGCATACTAAGCGGTCGCTTGCCCATCAGGGAACCGTCTCCGGGCAAAGTCCCACCCGGAGGATTCCCGTACGTCATGCGCCCTTCGGCCGGGCCCGCACATGCATCCGCTCCCCCTGCGGCCCGAACAGGCTGAGGAACTCCACGGGCCCCTCCCCCGTCGACCCGAACCAGTGCGGCACCCGGGTGTCGAACTCGGCGGCCTCCCCCGCCGTGAGCACCACGTCGTGCTCGCCCAGCACCAGGCGCAGTCTTCCGGACAGCACGTACAGCCACTCGTAGCCCTCGTGCGTGCGCGGTTCCGGCTCCTGCCTGCGCTTCGGTTCCAGGACCTTGTAGGCCTGCAGGCCGCCGGGCTGGCGGGTGAGCGGCCAGTGGGTGCGGCCACCCATGACGATCGGCTTCGACCGCACGCGGGGATCACCCGTCGGCGGAGTGCCGACCAGTTCGTCCAGCGCCACCTGATGGGCGCGCGCGATCGGCAGCAGCAGTTCCAGACTGGGTTTACGCAGGCCGGACTCCAGCCGCGAGAGGGTGCTGACGGAGATGCCGGTGGTCTCGGAGAGCGCCGCCAGGGTCACCTCCCGCTCCTTGCGCATCTGCCGCAGCCGGGGGCCCACGCCCGCGAGTACCTCGTCCGTCGTCATGGTCGTATTGCAGTTTCGGCAAAGGTGTTTGTCAATCCCGCAGGACCGGGGCGAGGCTCGGCAGCGGAGGTGGTCACATGACCGAGAAGTACGCGGTGGTCGTCATCGGCGGGGGTGCGGCGGGCCTGTCCGCTGCGCTGGTGCTGGGGCGGGCCCGGCACCGCACGCTGGTGGTCGACGCGGGCGAGCCGCGCAACGCGCCCGCTGCGCACATGCAGGGCTATCTGTCCCGGGACGGCATGCCGCCCGCCGAGTTCCTGGCCATCGGGCGGGGGGAGATCGCGCGCTACGGCGTGGAGCTCGTGCGGGACCGGGTGGTGGAGGTGGAGAGGGGCGAGGACTTCACCGTGGTGCTGTCCGGCGGCCGGTCCGTGCGGGCCCGGCGGCTGGTCGTCGCGACGGGACTCGAGGACGAGTTGCCCGGGATCGCCGGGGTCGCCGAGCGGTTCGGCCGGGACGTGCTGCACTGCCCGTTCTGCCACGGCTGGGAGGTGCGCGACCAGCCGTTCGGGGTGCTGGCCTCGAGCCCGGCGGGTGTGCACCAGGCGCTGATGGTGTCCCAGTGGTCGAAGGACGTGCGGTTCTTCCTGCACACGGTCGCCGAGGAGGAACTGTCCGACGAGGATCTGCGCCGGCTCGCCGCGGCCGGGGTGGACGTGGTGCCCGGGGAGGTGGCGGAGCTGGTGATCGAGGACGACCGGCTCACCGGCGTCCGGCTCACGGACGGCACGGCGCACGCCCGCTCGGTGCTGTTCGTCGCCCCGCGGGCCGTCCCGCGGACCGGCCTGCTGGAGCAGCTGGGTGCCGAGTTGCACGAGACGCCGTTCGGCGCGTATCCGGTGGTCGACGCGAACGGCCTGACGACCGTGCCCGGGGTGTGGGCCGCGGGCAACGCGATCGGCTTCTCCGAGCAGGTCGTGCACGCGGCGAGCGGCGGATACCGGGCGGCGGCGGCGATCGTCGGGGACCTGCTGATGACCGACCTCGACGCGGCTGCCCAGGTGTAGAGGCATCGCCTCCGGTGCACCATGGCTGCATGCTGCTGCACCGGCTGGCCCGAGTGTCCCAGGAGGTCGCCGCCACCTCGGCGAGGTCCCGGAAGACGGCCCTGCTCGCGGAGCTCTTCCGGGACGCCGAGGCGGAGGACGTGCCGATCGTCATCCCGTACCTGGCCGGACGGCTGCCGCAGGGGCGGATCGGCGTCGGCTGGAAGGTGCTGAGCCGCCCGGTCGACCCGGCCGCCGAACCGGGCCTGACCGTGCGGGAGGTGGACGCCCGGCTGGCGGAGCTCGCCAAGGTGTCCGGCCCCGGCTCCCAGGCGGAACGGACCCGGCTGGTCGGGGAGTTGATGGGCGCGGCCACCGAGGACGAGCAGCGGTTCCTGCTCGGGCTGCTCACCGGCGAGGTCCGGCAGGGCGCCCTGGACGCGGTGGCGGTGGAAGGGCTCGCCCAGGCGACCGGGGCGCCGTCCGCGGACGTGCGGCGGGCCGTGATGCTCGCGGGCTCCCTCCAGGCGGTGGCCGGGGCGCTGCTCGCCGACGGCCTCGCCTCCCTCGACCGGTTCCGTCTCACCGTGGGCCGCCCGGTCCTGCCGATGCTGGCGCACAGCGCCTCCTCGGTGGCCGAGGCGGTGGACAAGCTGGGCGCCTGCGCGGTGGAGGAGAAGCTGGACGGCATCCGCGTCCAGGTGCACCGGGGCGGCGACACGGTACGGCTCTACACCCGCACCCTCGACGACATCACCGACCGTCTGCCCGAAGTGACGGCCGCCGCGCTGGAGTTGCGGGGCGAGCGGTTCATTCTGGACGGCGAGGTGATCTCCCTCGACGAGGGCGGGCGCCCCCGCTCGTTCCAGGAGACCGCCGGCCGCGTCGGCTCCCGCACGGACGTGGCGACGGCCGCCCGCGCGGTACCGGTCTCCCCCGTCTTCTTCGACGCGCTGTCCGTCGACGGCCACGACCTGCTCGACCTGCCCTTCGCCGAGCGGCACGCCGAGCTGGCCCGTCTGGTGCCCGAGCCGATGCGGGTGCGGCGCACCCTGGTGTCCGGGCCGGTCGACACGTCCGCGGCGGAGGAGTTTCTCGCCGGGGCCCTGGAACGCGGCCACGAGGGTGTCGTCGCCAAGGCGCTCGACGCCTCCTACAGCGCGGGGCGGCGCGGCGCCTCCTGGCTGAAGGTGAAGCCCGTCCACACCCTCGACCTGGTCGTCCTGGCCGCCGAGTGGGGCCACGGCCGCCGCACCGGCAAGCTCTCCAACCTCCACCTGGGCGCCCGCACCGCCGACGGCGGCCTCGCCATGCTCGGCAAGACCTTCAAGGGCATGACCGACGCGATGCTCACCTGGCAGACCGAACATCTCCAGCGGCTCGCCGTCGACGACAACGGCTACGTCGTGACCGTCCGCCCGGAACTCGTCGTCGAGATCGCCTACGACGGACTGCAGCGCTCCACCCGCTACCCGGCCGGCGTCACCCTGCGCTTCGCCCGGGTGGTCCGCTACCGGGAGGACAAGCGCCCCGGGGACGCCGACACGGTCGAGACGCTGCTCGCCGCGCACCCGGAGGTGAAGCCGTGAGGCGCAGTGCCGGCCTGCTGCTCTTCCGTCCCACCGACCACGGCCCCGAGGTGCTGCTCGGCCATATGGGCGGCCCGTTCTTCGCCAGGCGCGACGCCGGAGCCTGGACCGTCGTCAAGGGCGAGTACGAGCCGGGCGAGCCCGCCTGGGAGGCCGCCCGGCGTGAGTTCCAGGAGGAACTGGGGCTGCCTCCGCCCGACGGTGAGGCCATCGACCTGGGCGAGGTCCGGCAGACCAACGGCAAGATCGTCACGGCCTGGGCGGTCGCGGCGGACCTCGACCCGGCGACGATCGCGCCCGGCACGTTCCGGATGGAGTGGCCTCCGAGGTCCGGGCAGCTCCAGGAGTTCCCCGAACTGGACCGGGTGGCGTGGTTCGGCCTGGACCGGGCCCGCGCGGTGATCGTCAAGGCGCAGGCGGCGTTTCTCGACCGCCTGGCGGAGCACTCGCCCTGAGGAGACGCTCCCGCGTTGCGGTCCCCTCCGCCGCGCGGGAAGGTCGAGACACAGCCCGCTCCGAGGGAGGTCAGCCATGCCCATCGCAACGGTGAACCCGGCGAACGGCGAGACGCTCAAGACGTACGAGGCCATGGGCGAGCAGGAGATCGAGCGCCGACTCCAGCTCGCGGAGGCCACGTTCCGCACGTACCGGACGACGACCTTCGGCGAGCGGGCCCGGCTGCTGCACCGGGCCGCGGACCTCCTCGACGAGGACCAGCGGGACATCGCCCGGGTGATGACCACCGAGATGGGCAAGCCGATCCAGCAGGCCCGGGCCGAGGCCGCGAAGTGCGCCAAGGCGATGCGCTGGTACGCCGACCACGCCGAGGAACTGCTCGCCGACGAGGAACCCGCCGACTCCGACGTCAAGGACTCCGGCGCCTCCCGCGTACGCGTGCGCTACCGGCCGCTCGGCCCGGTGCTCGCGGTGATGCCGTGGAACTTCCCGCTGTGGCAGGTGATCCGCTTCGCCGCGCCCGCACTGATGGCGGGGAACGTGGGCCTGCTCAAGCACGCCTCGAACGTCCCGCAGACCGCCCTCTACCTGGAGGACCTCTTCCACCGGGCGGGCTTCACCGAAGGCACCTTCCAGACCCTGCTGATCGGCTCCGCCGCGGTCGACGAGATCCTGCGCGACGAGCGGGTCAAGGCCGCCACGCTCACCGGGAGCGAGCCGGCGGGACGCGCGGTCGCCTCCACCGCGGGAGAGATGGTCAAGAAGACGGTCCTGGAGCTGGGCGGCAGCGACCCGTTCGTCGTGATGCCCTCCGCCGACATCGACCGGGCCGCCAAGGTCGCGGTGACCGCGCGGGTGCAGAACACCGGGCAGTCCTGCATCGCCGCGAAGCGGTTCATCGTGCACACGGATGTCTACGACGCCTTCGCCGAGCGGTTCACCGAGGGCATGAGGGCGCTGAAGGTCGGCGACCCCATGGCCGACGACACCGAGGTCGGGCCGCTCTCCAGCGAGCAGGGACGGCGTGATCTGGAGGAACTGGTCGACGACGCGGTGCGCAGCGGGGCTCAGGTGCTGTGCGGGGGCGAACGGCCGGACGGGCCCGGCTGGTACTACACGCCGACGATCCTCGCCGGTATCACCCGCGAGATGCGGATCCACCGGGAGGAGGCGTTCGGGCCGGTCGCCACGCTGTACCGGGCGGCCGACCTGGACGAGGCCGTGCTGATCGCGAACGACTCGCCGTTCGGACTGAGTTCGAACGTCTGGACGCGGGACGAGGACGAGGTCGACCGGTTCGTACGGGATCTGGAGGCCGGCGGGGTGTTCTTCAACGGCATGACGGCGTCCCATCCGGGGTTCCCGTTCGGCGGTGTGAAGCGGTCCGGGTACGGGCGTGAGCTGTCCGGGCATGGAATCCGCGAGTTCTGCAACATCACCACTGTTTGGCATGGTGCGTGAGTGTTGCGGGGCTACGATCCCGTCTGTGAACCGCGAAGTGACTCTGCCTCTGATCGTCGACGACCGCGGGACCCTGCAGGTGACTGCGGCGGATGTCAGCAAGCTCTTGCGGACGGTGGGGGGCCGGTGGGTGCGGCTCGTGGAGGCCGGGGAGTCGGGGCTCGACGAGGATACGGTTGCCGAGTTGGCCATTGAGCTGGCGAAGCTGGCCGACCGGATCGATGTGGCCTGTATCGCGCACAGCAGTGGGGGTACGACATAGCCCTGCCGGTGCGGGTGGTGTGTGGCTGGCCGCGCCCGCGCGGCGGGGTCTGCACGTCACACCCGGTCCCGCACCCCTACAGGACCAGCTGTTCTCCCAGCGTCGACCAGAAGTTCGCCTCGTAGGTCTGCAGGAGGCGGCCGTAGTGCCGCGCGCGGTTCTCGTCCAGCCGCTCCGCCTCCAGTCCCGCCTGCACCGCCGCCGTCGCCAGCCCGTCCAGTTCGGGTGACGGCTCCGCGAAGAGGTCGAAGAAGGCGCACGCCTCGTCCGTGAAGCCGTAGTGGTCACGCAGGGCCTTCGCGATCGTGGCGCAATAGCCGCCCCATGCCGAGAAGTTGGCCGTCAGGGCCAGGACCACGTCCGCCGGTGAGGCGTTCAGGGCCAGCCAGGCCACGTACGCGGGGTACGCCTGGCAGCCCGGCTGGGGCTCGTACGACGCCTCCCCCACCTCGTCCACGTCGCACGCCCGTGCGAACGCCGTCAGTCGCTCCCCTGCCAGCGCCTCGCCGGCGGCCAGGGTCGTGAAGAAGGCCTGGGCCTCCGGGTCGGTCGCTTCGCTGCGCACTGCCAGCAACTCGAACGCCCGGCGGTCCGCGGGAATCACCGTGGCCTGTTCCAGGGCGAGCGCGGCGAGGATGGTGCGGGGCGCCGTGCCCTGGGCGATCAGCGGGACCAGGGGGTTGGCGTCCGGGTCCGGCGCGAGGGTCGCGATGGTCGTCTTCAGCAGGTCCCGAGCCGGGTGCGTCATCGCGTCCTCCGTCGTGGGGGTGTGGGGACGAGCCTGGCACGGCGTCCCCGATACGGAGTAGTCCGACGCGAATTCGCCGTCGTGCCGGGTGATCGTGGGTGGACCACCCCTTGAGGTGAACCACCTTCTGACCGGGGGGCGAAGGGCCTTCCGGGAGGCGAAAGCAGGCACGGTTCATGGCGACTTTGTGCAGACCCTCGGTGTCCGTTCCAGAGCACGTGATCACGATGGAGGAGACGCTGGAGCTGGCGCGCGAGCGCCACGCCGACCACCCCCAACTGCCGCTGGCCCTCCGGCTGATCGAGAACACCGGTGTGCGCACGCGGCGCATCGTGCAACCCATCGAGGAAACCCTGAAGCACCCCGGGTTCGAGGACCGCAACAGACTCTACGAGGCCGAGGCCAAGGCCCGGGTGCCCGCGGTCATCCAGCGGGCGCTCGACGACGCTGAGCTGCTCGCCACCGACGTGGACCTGATCATCTACGTGTCGTGCACGGGCTTCATGATGCCCTCGCTCACGGCCTGGCTGATCAACGAGATGGGCTTCGACCCGACCACCCGGCAGCTGCCGATAGCCCAGCTGGGCTGCGCGGCAGGCGGCGCGGCGATCAACCGGGCCCACGACTTCTGCACGGCCTACCCCGAGGCCAACGCGCTCATCGTGGCCTGCGAGTTCTGCTCGCTGTGCTATCAGCCCACCGACATCGGTGTCGGCTCGCTGCTCTCCAACGGCCTGTTCGGTGACGGCATCGCGGCCGCGGCGGTCCGGGGCCGGGGCGGCGAGGGCGTCGCCCTCGAGCGCAACGGCTCGTACCTGATCCCCAAGACCGAAGAGTGGATCATGTACGACGTGAAGGCCACCGGCTTCCACTTCCTGCTGGACAAGCGGGTCCCGGCCACCATGGAGCCGCTCGCGCCGGCGCTGAAGGACCTGGCAGGCGATCACGGCTGGGACGCCTCCGACCTGGACTTCTACATAGTCCACGCGGGCGGCCCCCGCATCCTGGACGACCTCAGCACCTTCCTGCACGTCGACCCGCACGCCTTCCGGTTCAGCCGGTCGACGCTCACCGAGTACGGCAACATCGCCAGCGCCGTCGTCCTGGACGCGCTGCGCAGGCTGTTCGACGAGGGCGGCGCCGAGCACGGGGCGCGCGGACTCCTCGCCGGGTTCGGACCCGGTATCACCGCCGAGATGGCCCTGGGCCGCTGGCACCGCGCGGACGAGACGATGTGAGATGAGCGAAGAGACGATCACCGACATCCTGCCACCGGTCCGGGACTGGCCCGCGCTCGACCTGTCCGGCGCGGACTTCGACCCGGTGCTGCGCGAGCTGATGGACGAGGGCCCGGTCACCCGCATCAAGCTGCCCAACGGCGAGGGCTGGGCCTGGCTGGTCACCCGCTACGACGACGTGCGCATGGTGACCAACGACCCGCGCTTCGGCCGCGAGGCCGTCATGGACCGGCAGGTCACCCGGCTGGCCCCGCACTTCATCCCGGCCCGTGGCGCGGTCGGCTTCCTCGACCCGCCGGACCACACCCGGCTGCGCCGCAGCGTCGCCGCCGCCTTCACGGCGCGCGGCGTGGAGCGGGTGCGCGAGCGGTCCCGTCGCATGCTGGCGGAACTGGTCGACGAGATGCTGCAGGACGGCCCGCCCGCGGACCTGACCGAGGCCGTGCTCAGCCCGTTCCCCATCGCGGTGATCTGCGAGCTGATGGGCGTCCCGGCCGCCGACCGGCAGGCCATGCACCACTGGACCCAGCTGATCCTGTCCTCCTCGCACGGCGCCGACGTCAGTGAGAAGGCCAAGAAGGAGATGGGCGCCTACTTCTCCGACCTGATCGGCCTGCGCGAGGGCAGTACCGGCGAGGATGTCGCCTCCCTGCTCGGCGCCGCCGTGGGCCGCGGGGAGGTCACTCTGGACGAGGCGGTGGGACTCGCGGTCCTCCTCCAGATCGGCGGCGAGGCGGTCACCAACAACAGCGGCCAGATGTTCTACGTGCTGTTGACCCGTCCCGAGCTCGCCGAGCGGCTGCGCGCCGACCCGGGGATCCGCCCCCGGGCCATCGACGAACTGCTGCGCTGGATCCCCCACCGCAATGCGGTCGGGCTGTCCCGGATCGCCCTGGAGGACGTGGAGGTCCAGGGCGTGCGGATCCGGGAGGGCGACGCGATCTACGTGTCGTACCTGGCCGCGAACCGTGACCCGGACGTCTTCCCCGACCCGGAGACGATCGACTTCGGCCGCAGCCCGAACCCGCATGTCTCCTTCGGCTTCGGCCCGCACTACTGCCCGGGCGGCATGCTGGCCCGGCTGGAGTCGGAGCTCCTGGTCGACGCGCTCCTCGACGGCGTACCGGGCCTGCGGCTCGCCGTCCCTGCCGAGGAGGTGCCCTTCAGGAAGGGCGCGCTGATCCGCGGGCCCGAGGCCCTGCCCGTGACGTGGTGAGCGGGCGATGACGGCGACGGAGGGGCTGCTCGTCCCACCCGGCCAGGGCCGGATCGTGGAGACCCCCGCCCAGCACGTCACCTTCAAGGTGACCGGCACGCACTCCCGCACGGCCTCCACGTTCGAGGTGGTCGTGCCCCCGGGATTCGACGTCGGCGCCCATGTGCACACCCGCAGCGAGGAGTTGTTCTATGTGCTCGAAGGCGAGCTGGACGTCCTCGCCTTCGAGCCGCGGATCCGCACTCCCGACAACTGGCAGAGATGGGAGTCCCGTTCGGGCAACCGGGTGGTGCGGGCGACACCGGGAACGGTGATAGTCGTCCCCCCGGGCTGCCCGCACGCGTTCGCCAACCCGACGGACTCGCCGGCCAGGATGTTCTTCCAGGCGAGCCCGCCGCCGGACCACGAGCGGTATTTCGAGGAGCTGCTGGAGATCCTCGGCAGCGGGGGCCCTCCGGACCACACGGCGATCCAGGAGCTGCGGGCGCGCTACGACATCGAGCAGCTGACGCCGCTCAGACATCGCTGGGCGGACACCTCCTAGCGGATGGGCACACCGGCGAGGGTCCGGGCGATGACCAGGCGCTGGATCTCGCTCGTGCCCTCGAAGATGGTGTAGATGGCCGCGTCCCGGTGCATCCGCTCGACGGGGTACTCCCGGGTGTAGCCGTTGCCGCCGAGGATCTGGATCGCCTGGGCCGTGACCTTCTTGGCCGTCTCGCTCGCGAACAGTTTGGACATCGAACCCTCGGCCGCCGTGAACGGCTTGCCGTTGACCGCCATCCAGGACGCGCGCCACACCAGCAGCCGGGCCGCGTCGATGGACGTCCGCATGTCCGCGAGCTGGAAGGCGACACCCTGGTTGTCGATGATCGGCCGCCCGAACTGCTCCCTGGTCCTGGCGTAGTCGAGGGCGACCTCGTAGGCGGCCCGGGCGGTGCCGACCGCCATGGCGCCGACGGCCGGGCGCGAGGCCTCGAACGTGGCCATCGCCGCGTTCTTCACCCGCTCCCCGCCCTGCTTGGCCTTCTCCCGCGCGCGGGCCAGCCGCTCGTCCAGCTTCTCCTTGCCGCCGAGCAGGCAGGAGCCGGGAACGCGCACGTTGTCGAGGATGACCTCGGCGGTGTGCGAGGCGCGGATGCCGTGCTTCTTGAACTTCTGCCCCTGGGCCAGCCCGGGTGTCCCGGGCGGGATGATGAAGGACGCGTGTCCCTTGGAGCCGAGCTCGGCGTCGATGACCGCGACGACGACATGGACGTTGGCGATGCCGCCGTTGGTCGCCCAGGTCTTGGTGCCGTTGAGCACCCACTCGTCCTTGGCCTCGTCGTACACGGCCCGGGTGCGCATGGAGGCCACGTCGGAGCCGGCGTCGGGCTCGGAGGAGCAGAAGGCGGCGACCTTGACATCGTTGGCGTCGCCGTACATCTGCGGGATCCAGGTGCCGATCTGCTCCTCGGTGCCGTTGGCGAGGACGCCGACGGCGGCGAGGCCGGTGCCGACGATGGACAGGGCGATGCCCGCGTCGCCCCAGAACAGCTCCTCCATCGCCATGGGTATGCCGAGGCCGGTCGGGTCGAAGTACTGCTGTGCGTAGAAGTCCAGGGAGTAGATGCCGACCTTGGCGGCCTCCTGGATGACCGGCCAGGGAGTCTCCTCACGCTCGTCCCATTCGGCGGCCGCGGGGCGGATCACGTCGGCCGCGAAGCCGTGCAGCCAGTCCCGGACCTCCTTCTGTTCGTCGTTGAGCTCCATGGTGAACTCGGCCATGTCGTCCCCTCCAGCGGCACACGTGCATGTTACTTGCGGTAACATGCAGTCTGTTACCGGTGGGTAGTCGAAGTCAACTCCTACCGACCGGTCGGCACCCTTTCGGTGTCCTGAGCATGCTTCAGTGTTAGTTTGCGCAGGCGTCATCGAAACAGCACGGGTGGGGAGAGATCATGGACACCACGCAGCGGACCGATCAGCAACGGTCCGCCGACCGCCGTCGGCGTGAGCTGCTGGAGGCCGCCGACCGAGTGGTGCTGCGCGACGGCCCGCAGGCCTCGATGAACGCGATCGCGGCGGAAGCCGGCATCACCAAACCCATTCTCTACCGGCACTTCGGCGACAAGGGCGGACTTTACGCGGCCCTTGCCATGCGGCACACCGATGCGCTGCTGGACTCACTGCGGGCGGCGTTGGACGCGCCGGCGGACCGACGGGAGCGGGTCGAGGCGACGTTGGACACGTACCTCGCAGCGATCGAGGCGCGGCCGCAGGTGTACCGGTTCCTGATGCATCCGGCGGAGGGGAGCCAGCCGGGGGATCAGGGGTTCGACGTCGGCAAGCACAGTGCACCGTTGCTGCGACGGATGGGCGAGGAGCT
Source organism: Streptomyces sp. NPDC057424 (assembly GCF_042803315.1). NCBI lineage: Bacteria > Bacillati > Actinomycetota > Actinomycetes > Kitasatosporales > Streptomycetaceae > Streptomyces > Streptomyces sp. NPDC057424. Next base: position 75,322 of record NZ_JBHVCP010000034.1, on the reverse strand, counting down.
CGCCCAGGTCATCGAGGAGCGGCTGGATCTCGGGCCGGGCGGGCAGCGGCTGGCGCGGGTGTGGGGGCACGGCATCGTCGGGATGATGCATGCGGCCGGGGACTGGTGGCTGGGCGAACGACCTTGCTCTCGTGCGGAGTTGGTGAGGAGTCTGGCCGATCTGCTGTGGGGTCGGCTTGCGGCTGCGGGAGATCGGGTGGGGGGTCCGGGCTTCTGACCGTCGGGGCTCCTGGACTACCCGTCCCGGTGCCAGGAAGACCTCGCCACCTGCCGCATCAGCCTGCGGTGGCGCCAGCCGCTCAGGTGGTCGGCGTAGATCCGGCCTTCCAGGTGGTCGCACTCGTGTTGCAGGCAGCGGGCGAAGAACCCCGTGCCGTGCACCGTGACGGGATCCCCGGTCGCCGTGAAGCCCTCGACGACCGCGTGGTCGTGGCGCTCCGTGCCCGCTTCCAGGCCCGGCAGGGACAGGCAGCCCTCCGGGCCCCGGACCACCACGCCGTCCTTTTCGGTCAGGCGGGGGTTGATCACATGGCCCACATGGCGGACGTCCTCGTCGTCCGGGCAGTCGTAGACGAAGACCCGCAGCGGCTCGCCGACCTGGTTCGCGGCGAGGCCGACACCCTGGGCGGCGTACATGGTCGCGAACAAGTCCTCGACGAGACAGGCCAGTTCGGGACCGAAGGCGGTGACCTCCGCGCAGGGCGTGTGCAGGATCGGATCGCCGTGCAGGGTGAGTGGTCTCACGCGGCCGTGGGCGCCGGGGATGGGGCTCTGTCGCATGGCGGCAAGAGTAAGGTCCTGTCGGTCCGCGCCTCCCACACGAGTTCACCACAGTGCCGCGGTTCGGTAGTGCGAATGGATCTCGATAGGCTGAGGCCCACACCACGTGGCCGTCAGGCTTCAGGGCGCGGCGCGTACGCAAGGAGGATCGAGAACTGATGGCAGGCAACTCGGACCCGCTCTCGCCGCGGGCCAAGCTGGCCGTGACCGCGGGCAAGGCGGTCGCGGCGGCATCTCGCGCCGCAGGGCGCGGCAGCGGTTCGGTGATCGGCGGCCGGGTCGCACTCAAACTCGACCCCGACCTCCTCGCCCGGCTCGCCCAGCACCTGGACGTGATCCTGGTCTCCGCGACGAACGGCAAGACCACCACCACCCGGCTCATCGCCGAGGCGCTGCGCGCGGCGGGACCGGTCGTCTCCAACGCGCTCGGCGCCAACATGCCGGCCGGCATCACCTCGGCGCTCGCGGGCAGCTCGGACGCGCGCTACGGCGTCATCGAGGTCGACGAGAAGTACCTCGCCGGCGTCGCCCGGGACACCGCCCCGAAGTGCATCGCGCTGCTCAACCTCTCGCGCGACCAGCTCGACCGTGCCGCCGAGACCCGCATGCTCGCCGAGAACTGGCGGGAGGGGCTCGCGGGTTCCAAGGCCGTGGTCGTGGCCAACTGCGACGACCCGCTGGTGGTGTGGGCGGCGTCGTCCTCCCCCAATGTGATCTGGGTCGCGGCGGGGCAGATGTGGAAGGACGACGCCTGGTCCTGCCCGTCGTGCGGTGGCGTGATGCAGCGCCCGGGCGACGACTGGTTCTGCGGCGAGTGCGGCTTCCGCCGTCCGACTCCGAGCTGGGCGCTCTCCGGCGACCATGTGCTCGACCCGCACGGCTCGGCCTGGCCGATCCACCTCCAGCTGCCCGGCCGCGCCAACAAGGCCAACGCCGCCTCCTCGGCCGCCGTCGCCGCCGTGTTCGGGGTGCCTCCTCAGGTCGCGCTGGAGCGCATGTACCAGGTGCAGGCGGTGGCCGGGCGGTACGACGTCGTCCAGTTCCAGGGCCGTGACCTGCGGCTGCTGCTCGCGAAGAACCCGGCCGGCTGGCTGGAGACGTTCTCCCTGATCGACCCGCCCCCCGCCCCGGTCATCCTGTCGGTGAACGCGCGCTCCGCCGACGGCACCGACACCTCCTGGCTGTGGGACGTCGACTACTCGCGTCTGACCGGCCACCCGATCTGCGTCGTCGGTGACCGGCGCCTGGACCTGGCGGTGCGCCTGGAGGTCGCCGACCAGCGCTTCCAGGTCTACGAGAACCTCGACCAGGCCGTGCAGGCGTGCCCGCCGGGCCGGATCGAGGTCATCGCCAACTACACGGCGTTCCAGGACCTGCGCCGCCGGGTCGGCAACTGAGCACGAGACGTCAGGGGACTTTTGTGAGCGACAACCAACTGCGGGTCGTCTGGATCTATCCGGACCTGCTCAGCACCTACGGCGACCAGGGCAATGTCCTCGTCGTCGAACGCCGGGCCCAGCAGCGCGGCCTGGACGTGGCCCGGCTGGACGTGCGCAGCGACCAGCCGATCCCGACCTCCGGCGACATCTACCTGATCGGCGGCGGTGAGGACCGGCCGCAGCGGCTCGCCGCCGAGCGGCTGCGCCGGGACGGCGGACTGACCCGGGCCGTGGAGAACGGCGCCATCGTGTTCTCCGTGTGCGCCGGCTACCAGATCCTCGGCCACGAGTTCATCAACGACCTCGGCCAGCGCGAGCCCGGCCTCGGGCTGCTGGACGTGGTGTCGGTGCGCGGCGAGGGAGCGCGGTGCGTCGGTGACGTGCTGGGCGACATCGACGCGCGCCTCGGCCTGCCCCCGCTGACCGGGTTCGAGAACCATCAGGGCGTCACCCACCTCGGCCCCACCGCCCGCCCGCTCGCCCAGGTGCGCTTCGGCAACGGCAACGGCACGGGCGACGGCACGGAGGGCGCGTACAACGACACCGTCTTCGGCACGTACATGCACGGGCCGGTGCTCGCGCGCAACCCGTTGATCGCGGACCTGCTGCTGAAGCTGGCCCTTGACGTCAACGCGCTGCCGCCGACCGACGACCGCTGGTACGAGGAACTCCGCAGCGAGCGCATCGCGGCTGCTCAGCAGCCCGCGTAGGCAGAATGCCGCAGCGTGCCCGAGGTACGCGTCAACCTGCTGGTCAACAGCCCGTCTGACGGCACATCCGCACAGGTGAGCGGGGTCGTCCAGCAGGCGGACGCGTGCTTCGGTCCGGCCCCTCGATGCCGCTAGGGTGGCGGGGATTCCAGCCGGACAACGTGGTCCGGTCCCCGGCCCACGTGGAGAAGGTATTCGGGCTATGCGCATTGGTGTCCTCACGTCCGGCGGCGACTGCCCCGGCCTGAACGCCGTCATCCGGTCCGTCGTGCACCGCGCCGTCGTCGACCACGGCGACGAGGTCATCGGCTTCCGGGACGGCTGGAAGGGCCTCCTGGAGTGCGACTACCTCAAGCTCGACCTCGACGCGGTGGGTGGCATCCTCGCCCGCGGCGGCACGATTCTCGGGTCCTCCCGCGTCCAGCCCTCCCATCTGCGGGACGGCGTGGAGCGGGCCAGGGGCCATGTCGAGGAGCTCGGCCTCGACGCGATCATCCCGATCGGCGGCGAGGGCACCCTCAAGGCCGCGCGGCTGATGTCGGACAGCGGTCTGCCCGTCGTGGGTGTGCCGAAGACCATCGACAACGACATCGCGGTCACGGACGTCACATTCGGCTTCGACACGGCCGTGGGGGTGGCGACCGAAGCCCTGGACCGGCTGAAGACCACCGCCGAGTCCCACCAGCGGGTGCTGGTGGTCGAGGTCATGGGCCGGCACACCGGCTGGATCGCACTGCACTCCGGCATGGCGGCCGGCGCGCACGCCATCGTCGTGCCCGAGCGGCCCTTCGACATAGAGGAGCTGACCCGCCGCGTCGGCGAGCGGTTCGAGGCAGGCAAGCGCTTCGCGATCGTGGTGGCGGCGGAGGGGGCGAAGCCCCGCGCCGGGACCATGGAGTTCGACGAGGGCGGCAAGGACATCTACGGGCACGAGCGGTTCGCCGGAATCGCCCGGCAGCTGTCCGTGGAGCTGGAGGGGCGGCTCGGGAAGGAAGCCCGGCCGGTGATCCTCGGGCACGTGCAGCGGGGCGGTACGCCGACCGCCTACGACCGGGTGCTGGCCACGCGGTTCGGGTGGCATGCGGTGGAAGCCGTGCACCGGGGTGAGTTCGGGCAGATGACCGCGCTGCGGGGCACCGACATCGTGATGGTGCCGCTCGCCGAGGCCGTGGAGAAGCTGAAGACCGTGCCGGAGGATCGGTACGACGAGGCGGAGTGCGTGCTCTGAGACGGCCGTGGTCGGCCGGCTGCGGGTGGTGTGCGGCTGATCGCGCCCATGCGGCGGAGCCGTGACGGTACAGCCCCGCCCCCAACCTTGCCCCCGGTCGCTCGTGCGACCGGGGGCGGTTCTACTCTTGGGGCGGACAGATGGCTGCACACCCCCACGAATCAGGAGCCGGCGGAATGGATCACAGCGGGCACGGCATGACCATGGATCTGCCGCCGTTCACGCTGGGGCGAGGTCTCGAGTGGTCGGCGGACCCGTTCTTCCTCGTCGCCTGTCTGGCCGGGCTCGCCCTGTACGGGTGGGGGGTCGTGCGGCTCGTCCGGCGCGGGGACAAGTGGCCTGTGGGGCGGACGGTCGCCTACGCCCTGGGCGTGCTGAGCATCATGTTCATGATGTGCACCCAGCTGAACGACTACGGCATGGTCATGTTCAGCGTGCACATGGTGCAGCACATGGTCATCAGCATGGTGTCCCCCATCCTCATCCTGCTCGGGGCGCCGATCACGCTGACGCTGCGGGCTCTGCCCACCGCGGGGCGTGGCCGCAGGGGGCCGCGTGAGCTGCTGCTGATGTTCCTGCACAGCCGGTACCTGCGGATCATCACGCACCCGGCGTTCACGATCCCGCTGTTCATCGCGAGCCTGTACGGGCTGTACTTCACGCCGATCTTCGACACCCTGATGGGCTCCAAGGCGGGTCACATCGCGATGATGGTGCACTTCCTCGCCGTCGGCCTGGTGTTCTTCTGGCCGATCATGGGTGTGGACCCGGGCCCGCACCGCCCGGGCTACCTGATGCGGATGCTGGAGCTGTTCGCGGGCATGCCGTTCCACGCGTTCTTCGGGATCGCGCTGATGATGGCGTCCGAGCCGATGGTCGAGACGTTCAAGAACCCGCCCGCCTCGCTCGGCATCGAGGCACTCTCGGACCAGAACACGGCGGGCGGCATCGCCTGGGCGTTCAGCGAGATCCCCTCCGTGCTGGTGCTGGTGGCCCTGCTGTTCCAGTGGCACGCCTCGGACCGGCGGCAGGCCAAGCGCGAGGACCGGGCCGCCGACCGTGACGGGGGCAAGGAACTCGAGGCGTACAACGCCTATCTGGCCTCGCTGAACGCGCAGGGGCGCTGAAGACCTCTTCCGTACGGGCCGTGCGCGCCGGGCGCCCGCCGGGCACCATGGAGGGACCGAACCATGAGGAGGGTGTTGCGATGCCCGGTTCCACGAACGGTTCCAACTCGACGAAGACCATGGGAGTGCTCACCGTAGGCGGGCTGGTCGTGGTGACGGCCTACACGGTGGCGCTCGGGAGCAACGGCTGGCTGTGGTTCGGCTGGGTCGTCCTGGGTTTGATCACCCTGGGGATGGTGGTCACCACGCGCAGCACCTGAGGGCTCACTCCCGGGGCAGCCGGCCCGCCCAGTGCACACCCGGCTGGTACTTCGGGAGCCGGACGGTGATCTTCATGCCCGCGCCCGTGGCCGTCTCGATGACGAGGCCGTGGTCGTCGCCGTAGACCTGGCGGAGCCGGTCGTCGACGTTGGAGAGGCCGATGCCGCCCGAGGGGCTGACCTCGCGGGCGAGGATGCGGCGGAGCAGGCCGGGGTCCATGCCGGCGCCGTCGTCCTCGATGACGACGAGGGCCTCGGCGCCCGCGTCCTGGGCGGTGATCTGGATGTGGCATTTGCCCGAGGGTACGGCCTTGCCCTCCAGGCCGTGCTTGACGGCGTTCTCCACGAGCGGCTGCAGGCACAGGAACGGCAGGGTCACCGGCAGCACCTCCGGGGCTATCTGAAGGGTGACGGAGAGGCGGTCGCCGAAGCGTGCCCGCACGAGCGCCAGGTAGTGGTCGATGGCGTGGAGCTCCTCGGCGAGCGTGGTGAAATCGCCGTGCCGGCGGAACGAGTAGCGGGTGAAGTCGGCGAATTCGAGGAGCAGCTCACGGGCGCGCTCGGGGTCGGTGCGGACGAAAGAGGCGATGACCGCGAGCGAGTTGAAGATGAAGTGCGGGGAGATCTGGGCCCGCAGGGCCTTGATCTCGGCTTCGATGAGGCGGGTGCGGGACTGGTCGAGGTCGGCCAGTTCCAGTTGGACCGAGACCCAGCGGGCGACCTCGCCGGCGGCCCGGACGAGCACCGCCGACTCGCGGGGCGCGCAGGCGACCAGGGCGCCGTGCACCCGGTCGTCGACGGTGAGCGGAGCGACGACCGCCCAGCGCACCGAGCAGTCCAGGCTGTCGCAGGTGAGCCGGAAGGCCTCGCCGCGGCCGGTCTCCAGGGGGCCCGCGAGGCGTTCCATGATCTCCGTGCGGTGGTGGGCGCCCTCGCCGTCCCAGACCAGGACCTGCTTGCGGTCGGTCAGGCAGAGGGCGTCCGTGCCGAGCAGGGAGCGCAGTTTGCGGGCGGACTTGCGGGCTGTCTCCTCCGTCAGGCCGGAGCGGAGCGGGGGCGCGGCGAGCGACGCCGTGTGCAGGGTTTCGAAGGTGGCGTGCTCGACGGGTGTGCCGAGACCGGCGAGGCTGTCGGCCCGTGAGGTGCGCCGGCCGAGCCAGACCCCCAGGGCGAGCACCGGGAGCACGGCGACGCACAGGCCTGCCAGGAACCCGCTCATGCCGTCACCTCCGTACGCAGTTCCTCTGGCAGGTGGAACCGGGCCAGGACCGCCGCGGTGCCGGGCGGGACCCGGCCGGGGGTGGCCAGGGACACCGAGATCATGGTGAGGAAGCCCAGGGGCACCGACCACAGCGCGGGCCAGGCGAGCAGGGCGTGCAGGCCGGCGCCGTCGCCCGGGTAGCCCGCCATGGTCGCGGCGACGGCGAGCAGGGCGGAGCCGCCGCCGACCAGCATCCCGGCGGCGGCGCCGGGCGGGGTCAGCCGCCGCCACCAGATGCCGAGGACGAGCAGCGGGCAGAACGAGGACGCCGAGACGGCGAAGGCGAGCCCCACGGCGTCGGCGACCGGCAGCCCGCCGACCAGGACACTCGCCGCGAGGGGCGCGGCCACGGCGAGGACCGTCCCGAGCCGGAAGTGGCGTACGCCCCGGGACGGCAGGACGTCCTGGGTGAGGACGCCCGCGACCGCCATGGTCAGGCCCGAGGCCGTGGACAGGAACGCGGCGAAGGCGCCCCCGGCGACCAGGGCGCCCAGCAGGTCGCCGCCCACTCCCCCGATCACGCGGTCGGGCAGCAGGAGCACGGCGGCGTCCGGGTCGCCGGTGAGGGTGAGCTCGGGGGCGTAGAGGCGGCCGAGGGCGCCGTAGACGGGTGGCAGCAGGTAGAAGGCGCCGATCAGGCCGAGGACCGCGACGGTGGTGCGGCGGGCGGCGACGCCGTGCGGGCTGGTGTAGAAGCGGACGACGACGTGCGGCAGGCCCATGGTGCCGAGGAAGGTGGCGAGGATCAGCCCGTACGTGGCGTACAGCGGGCGTTCCTCGCGGCTCTCGGCCTGCGACGGGGACAGGTCGCCGCCGCCGCTGCGCTCGGCCCGGGGGACGGGGGCGCCCGCGGCGAAGGTGAGGCTGGTGCCGCGGTCGATGCGGTGGGTGCCGGCGGGGAGTTCGACGCGGGTACCGGCGTGCGTCCGGCCGTCGACGGTGCCGGTCACCGTGACGCTCAGGGGCCGGTCGAGGGTGAGGTCGATGCTGTCGTCGACTCGGACGACGCGCTGGTCGCGGAAGGTGGCGGGTTCGTCGAAGGCGTGCCGGGGTGCTCCGTCGCTCTGCCAGGTGAGGACCAGGAACAGGGCGGGGACGAGCAGAGCGGTGAGTTTCAGCCAGTACTGGAAGGCCTGCACGAAGGTGATGCTGCGCATGCCGCCGGCGGCGACGATGGCGGTCACGACGACGGCGACGATCATTCCGCCGAGCCAGTCGGGCGCCCCGGTCAGCACGGTCAGGGTCAGTCCCGCGCCCTGGAGCTGGGGCAGCAGGTACAGCCAGCCGACACCGACGACGAAGGCACCGGCCAGCCGCCGCACGGCCTGGGAGGCGAGGCGGGCCTCGGCGAAGTCGGGGAGCGTGTAGGCGCCGGAGCGGCGCAGCGGGGCGGCGACGAAGAGCAACAGGACCAGGTAGCCGGCGGTGTAGCCGACGGGGTACCAGAGCATGTCGGGGCCCTGGACCAGGACGAGTCCCGCTATGCCCAGGAAAGAGGCGGCGGAGAGGTACTCGCCGCTGATGGCGGCGGCGTTGAGGCGGGGGCCGACGGTGCGGGAGGCGACGTAGAAGTCGGAGGTGGTACGGGAGATGCGCAGGCCGAAGGCACCGACCAGGACCGTCGCGACGACGACGAGGGCGACGGCGGGGATGGCGTAGCTGGAGTTCATCGGTCGGGAGTCAGCGGTCTTCGACGAGGCGTACGAAGTCGCGTTCGTTGCGCTCGGCGCGGCGGACGTACCAGCGGGCGAGCAGGACCAGGGGGGCGTAGAGGCCGAAGCCGAGGACGGCCCACTCCAGGCGGCGGGCGTCCGGCATCGCCGCGAAGAGCAGCGGGAGCGGGCCGACGAGCAGGCCGAGGATCGCGAACACGGTGAGGGCGGCGCGCAGTTGGGTGCGCATGAGGGAGCGGACGTAGGTGTGGCCGAGGGTGGTCTGCTCGTCGATCTCGGTGCGCGGGCGGTAGTAACCGGAGGAGGCCTGGGGGTACCGCCCGCGCGAGCGAAGTCGAGCGTGGGGGACGGTCTGCCGGGGCGGGCCGGTGACGACGACGCGGCGTTCGGTGTGGTCCTGGGGCACCGTCACGGCCTCCTCATGAGCAGGTCGCGCAGTTCGCGCGTGTGGCGCCGGCTGACCTGGAGTTCCTCGGAGCCGACGAGGACGCTGACGGTACCCGCGTCGAGGCGGAGTTCGCCGACGTGGCGCAGGGCGACGAGGTGGCGGCGGTGGATGCGGACGAAGCCGCGGGTGCGCCAGCGCTCCTCCAGGGTGGAGAGCGGGATGCGCACCAGGTGGCTGCCCTTGATGGTGTGCAGGCGGGCGTAGTCGCCCTGGGCCTCGACGTGGGTGATGTCGTCGACGGCGACGAAGCGGGTCACGCCGCCGAGTTCGACGGGTATGTGGTCCGGGTCGGGTTCGTGCACGGGTATGCGCGGGGCGGCGCCGCGCAGCTCGGCGGCCCGGCGGACGGCCTCGGCGAGCCGCTCCTTGCGGACCGGCTTGAGGACGTAGTCGACGGCCTTGAGGTCGAAGGCCTGCACGGCGAAGTCCTCGTGGGCGGTGACGAACACGACGAGCGGGGGCCGGGCGAACCCGGTGAGCAGCCGGGCCAGGTCGAGCCCGTCGAGGCCCGGCATGTGGATGTCGAGGAAGACGACGTCGATGGCCTCGGGTCCGCCAGGGCCGGACTCCAGGGCGCGGTTCATGCGGCGCAACGCCTCGGTCGCGTCGCCGGCGCCCTCCGCGCTGCCGATGCGGGGGTCGGCATGCAGCAGGTAGAGCAGCTCCTCCAGGGAGGGGCGTTCGTCGTCGACAGCCAGGGCGCGCAGCATGAACCCGGAGTGTAGGGGTGATCGGTACGTCTGGACATGTGCCGGGGGCGGACGTCCGCGCGTTGGACACGGTGCCCGCGCCGGGCCGGGCGCGGGCCGGGGTGCCGGTGGATACAGTGCCCGCATGAACAGCAGGTCCACGCCGTTCGACGAACTCGACCGGAAGATCATCACCGCGTTGATGGCGAACGCCAGGACGTCGTTCGCCGAGATCGGCACGGCGATCGGGCTGTCGGCCACGGCGGTCAAGCGGCGGGTCGACCGGTTGCGCGAGACGGGCGTGATCACCGGGTTCTCCGCGACGGTGAAGCCGTCGGCGCTGGGCTGGCGCACGGAGGCCTACGTCGAGGTGTACTGCGAGGGCGCCGCCCCGCCGCGGCGGCTGGCCGAGGTCGTGCGCGACTACCCGGAGATCGCCGCGGCGATGACCGTGACCGGCGGCGCGGACGCGCTGCTGCATGTGCGGGCGCGGGACGTGGAGCACTTCGAGGAGGTTCTGGAGCGGATCCGGCAGGAGCCGTTCATCCGGAAGACGATCAGCGTGATGGTGCTGTCCCATCTGCTGCCGGAGAGCCCGGAGGCGGGGGCGAGTCAGCCGGCCCCGGAGGGGGTCCCGGGCGGCGCAGCAGACGTGCGCTGAGCGGCCGGAAGACGCAGCGTTCCTGCGTGAACGCGCAACCATTGTTTCTTGTCGGGCACCTCCGTCAGTTCCTACCGTTGTGTCAACCACCTGTCACAGAACGTGAGGAAGCGGAGGGACCCCTCTGTGCCCGACTCCCGTGTGCCGCGCCGGCGGCGCTACCTCGTCTGCGAACCCAGACATTTCGCCGTGCAGTACGCGATCAACCCGTGGATGCATCCCGACGAACCCGTCGACGTCATCCGCGCCCTGGACCAGTGGCAGGCGCTGGTCGACACCTACCGTGCCCACGGCCATACCGTGGACATCGTGAAACCCGTTCCCGGCCTGCCCGACATGGTTTTCGCCGCGAACGCGGCGGTCGTCGTCGACGGCCGCGTCTTCGGCTCGCTCTTCCACGCGCCCGAGCGCCGTCCCGAGTCCGTGCCCTTCGAGGCGTGGTTCAAGACGGAGGGCTTCGACGTGTACCACCCCGAGTCGGTCTGTGAGGGCGAGGGCGACCTGGTGCCGGCCGGCCGCTGGATCCTGGCCGGGACGGGCTTCCGAACGACCCGGGAGGCCCACAGCGAGGTGCAGGAGTACTTCGGGACGCCGGTGATCAGCCTGACGCTGGTGGATCCGTACATCTACCACCTGGACACGGCGCTGTTCGTCCTCGACGAGGAGACCATCGCCTACTACCCCGAGGCGTTCTCGCCGGGCAGCCGTGAGGTGCTGGCCCGGCTCTACCCGGACGCGGTGCTCGCCACCCGCGAGGACGCGATGGCGTTCGGGCTCAACTCCGTCTCCGACGGGCGCCACGTGTTCATCTCACCGGGGGCGACGGGCCTGGCCGGACAACTGGCCGGCCGCGGCTACGTCCCCGTCCCCGTCGACCTGTCCGAGTTCCAGAAGGCCGGGGGCGGCATCAAGTGCTGCACCCAGGAGATCCGGGAGATCCGCTCATGACCGCACCCGTCCGCACCGAGGACTCCCAGGGGGCCCGTGGCTCGCGGGAGACCCGTGGCTCACAGGAGCTGATCCGCGCGGAGGAGCCGGTCCTCGCGCACAACTACCACCCGCTGCCGGTGGTCGTCGCCCGTGCGGAGGGCACCTGGGTGGAGGACGTCGAGGGGCGCCGCTACCTCGACATGCTCGCCGGCTACTCGGCCCTCAACTTCGGCCACCGGCACCCGGCGCTGATCGAGGCGGCACACCGTCAGCTGGACCGGCTGACGCTCACCTCGCGCGCCTTCCACAACGACCGGCTCGCCGAGTTCGCGGAGCGGCTGGCCGCGCTGACCAGCATGGACATGGTGCTGCCCATGAACACCGGCGCGGAAGCGGTGGAAAGCGGGGTGAAGGTGGCCCGCAAGTGGGCCTACGACGTCAAGGGCGTGCCGGCCGGCCGGGCGACGATCGTGGTCGCGGCGGACAACTTCCACGGCCGTACGACGACGATCGTCAGCTTCTCCACGGACGAGACGGCCCGGGCGGGCTTCGGGCCCTTCACACCGGGTTTCCGGGTGGTGCCGTACAACGACCTGGCCGCGATGGAGGCGGCGGTCGACGAGACGACGGCCGCGGTGCTGATCGAGCCGATCCAGGGTGAGGCAGGGGTGATCATCCCCGATGACGGCTATCTGGCCGGGGTGCGGGAGCTGACCCGCCGCACGGGATGCCTGTTCATCGCGGACGAGATCCAGTCCGGGCTCGGCCGCACGGGCCGCACGCTGGCGGTCGAGCACGAGCCGGTGGTGCCGGACGTGCTGCTGCTGGGCAAGGCGCTGGGCGGCGGCATCGTGCCGGTGTCGGCGGTGGTCGGGCGCCGGGAGGTGCTCGGGGTACTGCACCCGGGCGAGCACGGCTCCACGTTCGGCGGCAATCCGCTGGCGGCGGCGGTCGGTACGGCGGTGGTGGAGCTGCTGGAGACGGGCGAGTTCCAGCGCCGGGCGGCCGAGCTGGGCGTGATCCTGCGTGACGGTCTGACGGGACTGGTCGGCAAGGGTGTCGTGGGCTTCCGGTCGCGCGGCCTGTGGGCGGGCGTCGACATCGACCCCGCGCTCGGCACCGGCCGCGAGATCAGCGAACGCCTCATGAGGGAGGGAGTCCTGGCGAAGGACACCCACGGCTCCACGATCCGCCTGGCCCCACCGCTCACCATCACGGGCGAGGAGCTGACGAATGCGCTCGGGGCACTGGAGAAGGCGCTGCGGTAAGGAAGGGGGCTGAGGGCACGGGGGCCGGAGCGAAGGCCGGGCACGGCGGCCCGGGGCCGAGGCTCGACACGGGAACCCGGCTCGACACGGCGACCCGAGGCCGAGGCTCGGCACGGGCGGACCGCTCCTTCTCCGCGCGACGGCGCTCCAGGGGGCCGCGCTCGGGCCGGGCCGGTCCGGACCGGCCCTCCCGCGCAAGCAGAACGGCGGCGCTCCTGCGCCGATCGGCGTCTCTGCCCGCGAATTCCCCGGGGGCCTGCTCGGCCTGGACCGGGCAGGCCCCTCCCCGCTCGGGCGGGACGGCCGTTCCACCCACGCACGCCAGGCCGCCGCCGTCCCGCGTCGGCCCGCTCGCTCTCCCCTGCAAGCGGAACCGGCACGGTGCGCCCGGACCCGTCGACCACCGCCCTTCTCCCCGCGAGTGGAACGCCGCCCCGACCGCCCCCCGTCGCCCCGGCCGGCCCTGCACAAGCCGCTCCCCGTCGCCGGAAGGGTGAAGATTGGGGGAAGAGGTGGTAGACCACTCTCAGCGACAGAGAGGTCGGCCGTGGGCACAGACGAGATGTACGGCGTTGCCCGGCAGCGGTTCGATGTGGCCGACGCTGCGCCCCTGTTGCTCGATCCACAGGGCGTGGTGACGGGCTGGACCAGCGGTGCCCGGCGGCTGTTGGCGTACCCGGCTGCCGAGGCGGTCGGCAGGAAGCTGGCCGACCTGCTGGTCGCCGAGGACGCGCAGCGCGTGCCGGACCTGGTCGAGCGGTGCCGTAGGGACGGCGGCTGGACGGGGCTGCTGACGGCCCGCCGCCGGGACGGGCAGTCCGTCAGGGTCATGGCCCGGATCGCCCCGGCAGAGGAGGCACACGGCGGCTCGCGCTGGCTGATGCTCCTGTCGGAGCTGGCCGGCGCCCCTGGCTGGGACATGAGCCGCACCGTCCTGGAACAGATGGCGGCGGGCGCCCCGGTGGGTATCGCGATCGTGGACACGGACCTGCGCTTCGTGTGGTCGAACGCCGCTCTGGAGCAGTTCGGCGGCGGCCCGGCGGCGCGACGGCTCGGTCTGCGCTTCGCGGACGTCCAGCCGGGCATGGACGCCCAGGCGGTCGAGGCCCAGATGCGGCACGTGCTGGAGACCGGCGAGGCGGTGGTCGGCTACGAGCACGTGGGCCACGTACGCTCGGCCCCCTTGCGCGAGACGGCGCACATGCTGTCGTTCACCCGGCTCGAGGACGACCGGGGCTGCCCGATCGGCGTGTACTACACCGTCGTCGACATGACCGAGCGGCACCGCGCGCGGCAGCGGCTGGCACTGCTCGACCGGGCCGGCGAGAGCATCGGCCGCAGCCTGGACCTCACACGCACCGCGCAGGAGCTGGCAGACGTGGCCGTGCCGGGGCTGGCCGACTTCGTCACCGTGGACCTGCTGGAGTCGGTGCTGCGGGGCGCCGAGCCGGCTCCCGGGCCGCTCGCGGACTCAAAGGAGCCGGTGGAGCTGCGCCGGGCCGGCTACCGCTGCGTTCAGGGCGACCTCGCGGACGCCGTCATCGAGATCGGTGAGGTGGTGGCCTTCCGGGCCGGGACGCCGCCCTTCCGCTGCCTGGCCACGGGACGGTCCTGGCGCGAGGAATGGCTCGACCCGCTGACACGGGACTGGACCACGGACACCCCGAGCGGCCGCCGGGCCACGTTCCGGGAGCTGGGCCTGCACAGCGTGATGACCGTACCGATCAGCGCGCGCGGCACCACCCTGGGCATCACGACGTTCTACCGGCGCCACCACCGGGAGTCCTTCGACGAGGAGGACCTGCGGCTCGCCGAGGACCTCGTCGCCCGCGCGGCCGTCTGCGTGGACAACGCCCGCCGCTACACCCGCGAGCGGAACGCCGCGCTCGTCCTGCAGCGCAGTCTGCTCCCCAACCGGCTGCCCGAGCAGGACGCCGTCGAGGTGGCCGCGTGCTACCGGCCGGCTGATGAGCTGACCGGTCTCGGCGGCGACTGGTACGACCTCATCCCGCTGTCCGGGGCGCGTGTCGCGCTGGTCGTGGGCGAGGTGCCCGGGCACGGCATCGACGCCGCCGCGGCCATGGGTCAGCTGCGGACCGCCGTACGGACCCTGGCGGCTCTGGATCTGCCGCCCGAGGAGGTGCTGGCGCACCTCGACGACCTGGTGGCGCGGTCGGCGCGGGAGGAGGGTGCGGAGCCCGGCGCGGTGGGCTCCGCGGGGACGCAGGGCGTGGGCTCCGGGTGCCTGTACGTCGTCTACGACCCGGTCGACGGCGGGTGCGCGATGGCCGCGGCGGGGCATCCCGCCCCGGCCGTGGTACTGCCCGACCGCTCGGTCGTGTTCGTCGATCTGCCGCAGGGACCGCCGCTCGGCGTGGGCGGCCCGCCCTTCGAGGCGGTCGAGCTGACCCTGGCGGAGGGCAGCACGCTGGCGCTGCACACCGACGGGCTGCTGGCCCGGGGCGAGACCTGGGCCGTCGACGCGGGCCGGGAGCGTTTGCGCCGGGCGCTGGAGCGGGCGGGTCCGCTCGAGTCGTACTGCCGGTCCGTGGTGGACGCGCTGGTCCCGGCCCGCCCGTACGACGACGTGGCCCTGCTGATGGCCCGGACGAAACGTCTCGGCACCGGGCAGGTCGCGGCCTGGGACCTGCCGTCGGACCCGGCCGTGGTAGCCGACGCCCGCCGCACCGCGACCCGGCAGCTGGCGCACTGGGGCCTGGAGGAGCTGGCCTTCACCACGGAGCTGGTGGTCAGCGAGCTGGTCACCAACGCCATCCGGTACGCCACGGGGTCCATCCGGCTCCGGCTGATCCGGGAGCGTGCCCTGGTCTGCGAGGTTCTCGACGGCGGTGCCACCGCGCCCCATCTGCGTCATCCCCGGACGACGGACGAGGGCGGGCGCGGTCTTCTGCTGGTCTCCCAGCTCACGCAGCGGTGGGGCACACGGTTCGTCCCCGACGGGAAGATCATCTGGGCCGAGCAGGCCCTGACGGACCTCCCGGAATGAAGCCGGTTGAGGTTCGCCCATACCGTGGGAAACTGGTGTGATCCCGGCAGCGATGAGGCGGCAGCCATGGCGGAGACGGCGATCGACTACGGCGAGGTCTTCAAGGCCCTGCCCGGCATGGTGGCGCTTCTGACACCCGAGCTCGTGTACGCGGACGTCAACGAGGAGTTCGCCCGTGTCTCGGGTCGCTCGCGCGAGCAGCTGATCGGCAAGTACCTGTTCGACGTCTTTCCGGACAACCCGAACGACCCGGCCGCCACGGGCACGCGCAACCTGGAGGCCTCGCTCTACCGCGTCCTGGCCACCGGGGAGCGCGACACCATGGCCCTGCAGCGCTATGACATCGAGGACCCGGAGCGGCCCGGCGAGTGGCAGGAGCGCTACTGGAGCCCGGTGAACGCGCCGCTGCTCGGCCCGGACGGCAAGGTCGTGCTGCTCCTGCACCGGGTGGAGGAGGTCACGGAGCTGATCCGGGCCCGGGGCGGCTCTGCGGGACACCGGGGCGGCCGGGCCAGGGCGCTGGAGGCCGAGCTGTACACCCGCGCCCGGGAGCTGCAGGAGCTCAACGAGCGGCTGCGCCAGGCGCACGCCCGGGAGCGGGAGGTGGCACTGGCGTTGCAGGAGGCGATGCTGCCCGCACCCCGGCAGGTGGGCAACCACCCGGCCGCCGTCCGGTACCGGCCCGCCGTGGGCGCGCTCAACGTGTGCGGGGACTGGTACGACCTGGTCGATCTGGTGGGCGGCGACCGGATCGGTGTGGCCGTGGGCGACGTGGTCGGGCACGGGCTGGAGGCCGCGGGTGTGATGGGCCAGCTGCGCAGTGCGCTCAGCGCGGCCTCCCGGGTCGCCGCGGGTCCGGCTCAGGCCCTGGACGTGCTGGGGCGCTACGCCCACGTGATCGACGGGGCCGAGTCGGCGACCGCCGTGACGACCTTCATCGACTGCGACCGCCACATCATCACGTACAGCAGCGCCGGCCATCCCCCGCCCGTGCTCGTCCACCCCGACGGCCGTACGGAGTTCCTCGATCAGGCCACGGACACACCGCTCGACGCCCGCCCGGACCCGATCCCGAGGCCTCAGGCCGAGACCACGTTCACGGCGGGCGCCACGCTCGTGCTCTACACCGACGGCCTGATCGAACGACGCCGCGAGGACATCGACACGGGCCTGGCACGGCTCGCCGACGCCCTGCGCGACCATCGGGACCAGGACCCCGAGGCCCTCGCCGACACCGTTCTTCTGGAGTTGCTGCCGCCCGGTGGCGCCACCGACGACACCGCGCTGATCATCGTGCGCCTGTGAACGGCGGCCGGTGACCTACATACGGGTCTTGCCGTGGTCGAGCAGCCGGACGCGGTCGACGTTCTGCCGGTCCTCGGCATCCACGCTGGGCTCGCCGGCGAACCACGCGTCGAGGATCTCCGTCAGCAGCGGTTCCGACGTCAGCCGCAGGCTGAGCGCGAGCACGTTGGCGTCGTTCCAGCGGCGGGCCCCGTCGGCCGTGTAGGCGTCCGTGCACAGGGCGGCCCGTACGCCGGGCACCTTGTTCGCGGCGATCGAGGCGCCCGTGCCGGTCCAGCAGCACACCACCGCCTGGTCGGCCGTACCCTCGGCGACCTCGCGGGCCGCGGCCTCGGAGCACACCGCCCACTGCGGGTCGTCGTCCGGGCGCAGCGCGCCGTGCGGACGCACCTCGTGCCCCCGCTCGCGCAGGGCGGCCACGAGGGAGCGGGCGACGGGTTCGTCCATGTCCGAGGAAACAGAGATCCGCATGCCTGGCAGGTTACTCGGCGGGGCGGCCGGGGCCACCGGCACACAGCAGCCGTCCGCCCGCAAGGGCCACCGGCCCGCCACGCACCCCCGCTATCGCGCCAGGCCGGCCGTTCGGCTTGCCGGTCGCCCGGGCGGCGCAACACGCTGGTCCCGCGGTCCTCCCCAGCCGCATGAGCACCACCGGACACGCCCGCCTGACTGACCATCAGTCAATTGGCGAAGGATCTGTGCGGTCCGCCCGCACGAGGTGCCCGGTGGCCGTGCCTGCACCTACACTGGCACCCCACGACATGCCGGTTGACCTGCTGGAACGCGGCGGTTGAGTCCACCGCGAGAGTCGAGGAGCGCCCGCTTTGTTCTACTACCTGTTGAAATACGTGCTACTGGGCCCGCTGCTCAGACTGGTCTTCCGGCCTCGGATCGAGGGCCTGGAGCACGTTCCCCCGGAGGGCGCCGCCATCATCGCCGGCAACCACCTGTCGTTCTCGGACCACTTCCTGATGCCCGCGATCCTCAAGCGGCGCATCACCTTCCTGGCCAAGGCCGAGTACTTCACGGGCCCCGGCATCAAGGGCCGTCTGACGGCGTTCTTCTTCCGCAGTGCGGGGCAGATCCCGGTCGACCGCTCCGGCAAGGACGCGGGCCAGGCAGCGATCCGCGAGGGCCTCGGCGTACTGAGCAAGGACGAGCTGCTCGGCATCTACCCCGAGGGCACCCGCTCGCACGACGGCCGGCTCTACAAGGGCAAGGTCGGGGTGGCGGTGATGGCGCTCAAGGCCGGCGTCCCGGTGATCCCCTGCGCGATGATCGGTACGTTCGAGGCCCAGCCGCCCGGCAAGGTGATCCCCAACATCCACCCCGTCGTGATCCGCTTCGGCGAGCCCCTCGACTTCTCCCGCTACGAGGGCATGGAGAACGAGAAGGCCATCCTGCGCGCCGTCACCGACGAGATCATGTACGCGATCCTCTCCCTGTCCGAGCAGGAGTACGTCGACCAGTACGCGGCCGTGGTGAAGGCCGAGGAGGCCGCCGCCACGAAGGAGCGCAAGTTCCGCCGCATTCCCCTGCGTTGAGCCCTGCCGTCGGCAGAAGCCGGTTTCCCGGCCGGCCTTCCGCGATCTACGGTCGCGGCATGGGACGTGCTGTGGTGATCGGGGCGGGCGGGCAGACAGGGCGGCCGGCGGTGGAGGCGCTGGCGCGGGACGGCTGGGAGGTGACGGCCGCGTCGCGCGGCGGCGGCCGGGACGAGAACTGGCCCGGCGAGGTGCGGACGCGGCGGAGGACGCCTGGTTCGCGGCCCGGCAGGCATGAGGAAGGGGCGGCCGGTGTCCCGGCCGCCCCTCACCACCGCACGGACGACGGCTACGGCTTCGGCGTGGCGTGCGGCGCGCACGTCACGTCGGCGCCGTCCAGCCTGCCGGTGAGCAGGTAGCTGTCCACCCGGGGGTTGATGCACGGGTTGACCAGGCCGGTGACGCCGTGGGAGCCCGCGTCCTTCTCCGTGATCAGGCGGGAGCCCTTGAACCGCTTGTGCAGCTCCACGGCGCCCTCGTACGGGGTGGCCGCGTCCCGCTCGGACTGGACGATGAGCACGCCGGGCAGGCCCTTGCCGGTCTTGACGTCCACCGGCGTCCGCTGCTTGGCCGGCCAGGTGGCGCACGGCAGGTTCATCCAGGCGTTGGCCCAGGTCATGAAGGGGTGGTCCCGGTGCAGCCGGGTGTTGTCCCGGTCCCAGGTACGCCAACTGGTGGGCCACTTGGCGTCGGCGCACTCCACGGCCGTGTAGACGGCGTTGCCGTTCTCCGAGGCCGCGTTGCCCGCGGTGTCGGACAGGTCGGGGGCGGCGGCGTCGACGAGCGCCTGGGTGTCGCCGGCGACGTACTTGCCGAAGACCGACGCGACCGGCGCCCACGCGGAGTCGTAGTACGGGGCGCTCTGGAAGAAGGAGATGAGCTCGGCCGGGCCGACGACCCCGCCGATGGGGTTCTTCTTCGCGGTGGCGCGCAGCTCGAGCCACTTGGCCTGGACGGCGGCACGGGTGGTGCCGAGGTGGTAGGTCGCGTCGTTCTGGGCGACCCAGTCCTGCCAGTCCTTCCAGCGGCCCTCGAACGCGACGTCCTGGTCCAGGTTGGCCTGGTACCAGATCTTGTCCCGGGAGGGGTTGACGACGCTGTCGACGACCATGCGGCGCACGTGGCCCGGGAAGAGGGTGCCGTAGACGGCGCCCAGGTAGGTGCCGTAGGAGACACCGAGGAAGTTGAGCTTCTTCTCGCCGAGGGCGGCGCGGATGACGTCGAGGTCGCGCGCGGTGTTCGGCGTGGTCATGTGCGGCAGCATCGCGCCGCTGCGCTCCTGGCAGCCCTCGGCGTACTCGCGGGCCAGCTTGCGCTGGGCGAGCTTGTCGGCCTCGGAGCCGGGCACCGGGTCGGCCTTGGGTGCCTTGACGAACTCCTGCGGGTCGACGCAGGAGATGGGCGTGGACTTGCCGACCCCGCGCGGGTCGAAGCCCACGAAGTCATAGGCCTTGGCCACGTTGGCCCAGACGGCGTTCTTGCTGGTGACCCGGGCCGGGAAGCGCAGTCCGGAGCCGCCGGGGCCGCCGGGGTTGTAGACGAGTGCGCCCTGCCGCTCGGCCTTCGTTCCCGTGTTGCCGATGCGGTCGACGGCGAGCTTGATCTGCTTGCCGTAGGGCTTGGCGTAGTCGAGCGGCACGGTGACGTACCCGCACTGGATCGGCTTGACCAGGTTCCAGTCGGCGGGGCAGTCCTGCCAGTCGATACCGGCCTTCGCGGCCCGGGCTGCGGCGATCGCGGTGCCCCGGGCCTCCCGATTCTGGCCGTGGCCGCCGCCCGCGCTCGCGTTCGCCGTGGGCGCCGCGACGGCACCGGCTATCAGCGTGGCCGTGACGAGCGCGCCGGCCGAACCCAGCGCCGTCACCCGCGTCTTCGGTCTCGAACCCCTCAAGGGGGACCTCCCCGTACCTCGTTGCGATCAGTACGGGGATCCTTTCGGTTGTGGGGTCCCTGACAACAGTGCCGGACGCCCTTCTTTGCCAATCCGATAAACGGAGAGGTCGTTCTGCTTTACGGACGCCTACGTCCGCGGGAGTGACGCGAGGGCCTCGTCGAGCAGCCGTCGCAGCCGGAGGGCGTCCGGCGCCACCGCCGTCACCAGCGCGGCGGGCCCAACGAGCGGCACCACCGAGGCCCCCTCCCCCAGCACCTGGGCCGCCACCGGCTCGGCGGCGAACTCCGGCCGTACGACGACCAGTTGGCCGACCACCCGATGCCCCGCCAGCACGGCCGGCCCGTCCCAGCCGCCCGGCGCGCCGGGCCCGCAGGCCAGTTCCTGGTCGAGCACGACCTGCCCGGCGACCCGCAGGGTCAGACGGCTGGTGAGCCGCCCGGGTTCCTCACCGACGCGCCCGAGCACCTGCTCCTCGCGCAGCACGAGCCGGGCGGTGGCGGCGACCTCGACCCGGGTGGTGACAGACAGGTCACTGCCGTGGGCGGAGATCAACTGCTCGGGCAGCCAGTGCAGTTCGCCATGATCGGCGACGCTGAGCCGGACGTCGTAACGGGCGTCGCCCTTCGCCTGCCCGGGCAGCGCGATGGTGGCGGCGGCCGAGCCGACGGACAGCCGTGCTCCCTGCTCCACCCGGCCCTCGACCGTGAAGTGGTCACCGCCGAGCGGCCCGCTCATCGCGCCGACCAGCATGACCCGCGCCTCGGGGCCGACGGCCCGGGTGCGCCGCAGCGCCAGGGGTCCGTCGCTCTCCAGCACGGGCAGCGAGGTCCCGCCGCGCCCGTCGTCACGGGCGACGATCCGCGCGACGGACCGCACCCCGGCGCCGGCCCTCACGCTCAGGCCGTCCACGCGGCGAGCTGCGCACGCACCCACGCGGCGACGTCCGCCACCCCGGCCTCGCTCCGCAACGACTGGAAGACGACAGGCAGTTCGGCACGCTGCGCCTTGGCATCGGCGGCCATCCGGGCGAGGTCGGAGCCGACGTACGGGGCGAGGTCGGTCTTGTTGACGACGAGCAGATCGGCGGTGGTCACGCCCGGCCCGCCCTTGCGCGGGATGTCGTCTCCCCCGGCCACGTCGATCACGAAGATCTGCGCGTCGACGAGCCCTTTGGAGAAGGTCGCGGTGAGGTTGTCCCCACCGGACTCCACGAGCACCAGGTCCAGCGGCCCGACCGCGTCCTCCAGATCCTCCACCGCCTCCAGGTTCGCGGAGATGTCGTCCCGGATCGCGGTGTGCGGGCAGGCGCCCGTCTCCACTGCGGTGATCCGTTCCGGCGGCAGCACGGCCTCGCGGAGCAGGAACTCTGCGTCCTCCCGTGTGTAGATGTCGTTGGTGACGACGGCGAGCGACAGCTCGTCCCGCAGCGCCCGGCAGAGCGCGGCGACAGTGGCGGTCTTCCCGGACCCCACGGGGCCACCGAGCCCGATGCGCAGGGCACGGCGACGGCCGTCGGGGCGCAGAGCGTCGGCGCTGACGGCGGCGGGGCCGCGGTGGGTGTGGTCGAGGTGCATGGGAGCGACTCCTACGTTGTTGTCCGCGGGTTCGGGTGCGGGTGCGGGTGGGAGTGGGGGTGGAGGGGCCCGAGGCCGTCTATGAGGCGAACAGCCGCACGGCCCACCCCGCATGGGCCTCCGCCCCGATCTCCAGCAACGGTGCCGACCCCGCCGGCAGGGCGTCGACCCCCTCGTCGACCACCTTCCGGGCCGCCTCCACCGCCCGGTCCACGACCCGGTCCACCTCCGGCGCCAGCCGGGCCAGCACCCCCGTCGCGTCGAACGGATCGAGGCTCAGCAGCCGCACGGTCGCCGACGCGGGCCCGCTCACGCTCTCGTACGCCGCGCAGTACGCCGCGTCCACCGGCCCAAGCCCCGCCGCCCGGGCCGCCAGCCCCAGTACCACCGGCTGATGCGCTCCCTTGGGGAACTCCCTGCCGAGCGCGTCCAGTTCGGCGGACGGCCAGGTCGCCCGGGCGGCCCGCAGCAGCTGCCGCCCCAGCTTGCGGGCGGCGACCCGCAACGCCGGCGACGGGGTGCGCGCGTCCGCGGCACGGTCCAGCGCGACGGGATCGATCCCGAGCGCCGCCGCCGCGGACAGCCCCGCCGCCACCAGCCCCGCCGTCTGCAACCGGCCCCGGCAGAACTCCCCCAGGCTCGCCGCCCCGCTGATCCGCCCGGCCTTGACCGCCGCCTCGGCGCCGCCGGAGTGCGCATGCCCCCCGGCGGGAAACCGCCCGTCGGCCAGGACGAGAAGCGCTGCACGCGACATCAGACCACCCTCAGAACAGGAAGTATCGCTGGGCCATGGGCAGTTCGGCTGCCGGCGCCGCCTCGACCAGCACTCCGTCGATGTGCACGGCGAAGCTGTCGGGATCGACCCGCACCTCGGGCCGCGCGTCGTTCTCGCGCATGTCGGCCTTGGTGACACCGCGCGTCGAGTCGATCGCCACGAACCGCTTCCCGAGCCCCAGCCGCTCCGGCAGCCCGGCCTCGACGGCCAGGGGCGCGACGAAGTTGACGGAGTTGGAGGCCGGCGCCCGCCCGATCGCCCCGTACATCGGCCGCGGCAGGACCGGCTGCGGTGTCGGGATGGAGGCGTTCGCGTCGCCCATCTGCGCGTACGCGATCTGCCCGCCCTTGATGACGAGCTGCGGCTTGACGCCGAAGAACGCCGGCTCCCACAGCACCAGGTCGGCCAGCTTGCCGCTCTCCACCGACCCGATCTCCCGGGCCAGCCCCTGGGCGAGCGCGGGGTTGATCGTGTACTTGGCGACATATCGACGTACGCGGTGGTTGTCGGCCCGTCCGTCCCCGGGCAGCGCGCCCCTCCGTCGCTTCATCACGTGCGCGGTCTGCCAGGTGCGCATGACGACCTCACCGACACGCCCCATGGCCTGGGAGTCGGAGGAGATGATCGAGATGGCACCCAGGTCGTGCAGCACGTCCTCCGCCCCGATCGTGGACGGCCGGATCCTGGACTCGGCGAAGGCCAGGTCCTCCGGCACCGCCGGGTTCAGGTGGTGGCACACCATCAGCATGTCGAGGTGTTCCTCGGCGGTGTTGACGGTGAACGGCCGGGTCGGGTTCGTGGAGCTGGGCAGCACGTACGACTCGGAAACCACGGTCATGATGTCCGGCGCGTGACCGCCGCCCGCGCCTTCGGTGTGGTACGCGTGGATGCCCCGCCCGGCGATCGCGGCGAGAGTGTCGCCCACGAACCCGGCCTCGTTGAGCGTGTCCGTGTGGATCGCGACCTGGATACCCGTCTGCTCGGCGACGGTCAGCGAGGCGTCGATGACGGCCGGGGTGGAGCCCCAGTCCTCGTGCAGCTTCAGGCCGAGCGCGCCGCCACGGATCTGCGACAGCATCGCCTCGTGGGAGACGGTGTTGCCCTTGCCGAGCAGGCCGATGTTGAGCGGATACGCCTCCATCGCCTCCAGCATCCGCGCCAGGTGCCAGGGCCCCGGGGTCACGGTGGTGGCCTTGGAGCCCTCGGCCGGGCCCGTGCCGCCTCCGACGAGGGTCGTGATGCCGGACGAGAGCGCCTCGTCGGCGATCTGCGGGCAGATGAAGTGGACGTGTGCGTCGATCGCGCCGGCCGTGAGGATCCGCCCGTTGCCGGCGATGACCTCGGTCTCCGGGCCGATGACCAGATCCGGGTGGACACCGTCCATGGTGTCGGGGTTGCCGGCCTTGCCAATGCCGGTGATCCGGCCGTCGCGGATGCCGACGTCGGCCTTGACGATCCCCCAGTGGTCGATGATCACCGCGCCGGTGATCACGGTGTCCGGGGTGCCGTCCGCGCGTGTGGCCCGTGCCTGCCCCATGGACTCGCGGATGACCTTGCCGCCGCCGAACACGGCCTCGTCGCCGGCGCGCCCGGGGCCGCCGGAACGGTCTTCCTCGATCTCGACCAGCAGGTCGGTGTCGGCGAGGCGGATCCGGTCGCCGGCCGTCGGGCCGAACAGGTCCGCGTACGCGGCACGCGAGATCTCAGGCATCGAGGGCACCTCCGGTCTCCCCGCGCAGACCGGGAACCACACGGGCACCGGCCAGCGGAACGAGTTCGACGTCGACGGGGATCCCGGGCTCGAAGCGCACGGCCGTGCCGGCGGCGACGTTCAGCCGCCTGCCGCGCGCGGCGGCGCGGTCGAACTCCAGGCCCGGGTTGGCCTCGGCGAAGTGGTAGTGGGAGCCGACCTGCACGGGCCGGTCGGCGGCGTTGAGGACGGTGAGCCGGGTGACCTCGCGGCCCTCGTTGCAGGCAATCGGGTCCTCGGCGAACAGGATCTCTCCGGGAATCACGGTGGTCTCCCCGTCAGACGATCGGCTCGTGGACGGTGACGAGCTTGGTGCCGTCCGGGAAGGTGGCCTCGACCTGGACGTCGTGGATCATCTCCGGGATGCCCTCCATGACGTCGTCCCTGGTCAGGAGCTTACGTCCGGAGGACATGAGTTCCGCGACGGTACGGCCGTCCCGAGCGCCTTCGAGGATGTGCGAGGTGATGAGCGCGATCGCCTCGGGGTGGTTGAGCTTCAGGCCACGGGCCCGGCGCTTCTCGGCCACGTCGGCCGCCACGTGGATCAGCAGTCGTTCTTGCTCGTGCGGGGTCAGTTGCACGTCCCACCTCACAGTCCTCGCTCCGGGCCGTGCGGGGCCCGGCTGCCGCGGCCACGGGGCAAAGTGCCAGGTGGCGTGGTTCGGCAGGCTAGTTGGACCGCGTTTCGGGAACGTTAACGGAGCTGTGCTCCCTCACGCCCGGGTGCGCGGGTCGCGCATGCTCGTCATCGCCCGCAGTCCGTCCCGGAGGATCTCCGAGGGCATCTCCCCGAACAGGGCCATCTGGGCCGCGATCCCCTGCGCGAGGGCGATCATCACACGCGCCATGGCCTCGGCGTCGGCCTCCTCGGAGATCAGGCCGGCGGCCTTGTAGCCCTCGACGACGTTCACCCACGCGACGCGGACCCTGGCGTAGCCCGTGTGGACCAGCTCGGCGAGGTCCTCGTTGCGCAGGGTCTCGGTCCAGACCTGGAGCATGAGACGGGGGAAGATCCACTGGCCGTCCTGGACGACCCCGGGCCGGGCCTCCTTCAAGGTCTCCAGGAGCCTGGGGATCATCTCGTCGGGCAGCGGGGGCGGGCTCTGCCCGGCGGCGCTCTCGAAGACGCCGCCCACGACGTCGAGCACCTCGGCGACGATCGCGCCGATCAGCTCCTCCTTGCCGCTGAAGTACCGGTACACCGCACCCGCCGAGAGGTCGACCTCCTTCAGCACGTCCTGCATGGACGTGGCGTGGAAGCCGTTGCGGGCGAAGCAGAGCGCGGCGCCGTCGAGGATCTGGCGGCGGCGGGCGTCGAGATGTTCCTGGGACACGCGAGCCATGGCCCCAATGTAAAACGAATATTCATTCTTGACAAGGCGCCCCGAGCGGAGCACGGTGAGGACAGAGCAAAAACGAACGATCCTTCTTTTTGCAGTTCCGGTACCGCTCACCTCAGGAGACCCCCATGCCTTCCCGCAGCCGCCATGTGATCGCGGTCGTCGCCCGCGTGCCCGTGCTCGCCGCCCTCGCTCTGTGGGCCTTCGCCTGGCCCGCCTCCCGTGTCGCGGCCCGCGACCTGCCGCTGGGCGTGGCCGGACCGCCCGCAGCGACAGCCCAGATGGAGCGGCAGCTGGAGCGGCACGAGGGCGCCTTCGAGATCCACCGCTACGCCGACGAGGCCGCCGCCCGGGACGCCATCGAGGACCGGAGCGTGTACGGCGCGGTCGTGGTCACGCCACAGGGACCCGAACTGCTCACCGCGTCCGCGGCCGGACCGGTCGTCGCACAGTTCCTCCAGCAGGCCGTGGCGCAACAGGCCGCCGCGGGAGGCACACAGGTCAAGACGGCCGACGTCGTGCCCGCCCCGGCCGGCGATCCGCGCGGCGCGGTGCTGAACACCGCCACGCTGCCGCTCGCCCTGGCCGGTATCGCGGCGGGCGCGGTGGTCACCCTGCTGGGACTGCGCGGCATCCGGGCCGTGATCGCGCTGCTCGGCGCGTCCACCCTGGTGGGCGGGGTCGCGGCCGGGATCGCGCACAGCTGGCTCGGGGCACTCGGCGGCGACTGGTGGGCTGAAGCGGGTGTGCTCGGTCTGTCCACGCTGGCCGTGGGCGGTGCCGTCGCCGGACTCGCCGCTCTGGTCGGTCCCGCCGGCACGGGCATCGCGGCCGCCGTGGTGATGCTGCTCGGCAACCCCTTCTCCGGCGCCACCTCGGCCCCGCAGATGCTGCCGGAACCGGCCGGCACGATCGGGCAGTGGCTGCCGCCCGGCGCGGGCACGACACTGCTGCGCTCGGTGGCCTACTTCGACGGCGCGGCGGCGACCGGGCCCGCTCTGACCCTGGCCTGGTGGGCGGCGCTGGGCCTGGGTGCCGTACTGCTCGGCGCCGCACTCCGGGCACGGAAGGCGGGCACCGAACCCGCGGCCGTCCGGCGGGAGCTCTCGCCAGTCGGCTGACCGCCCCGTCGCGCCCGAGCGCCCCCACGCAAGCGACCGTGTTTCCCCGCTGCAGCGGACGGGGATGCACGGTCTTCCGTCTGCCCGGGTTCGGGGCCCAGGGGGCGTCCGCAATATCGCGCCGTCCGCCCGCAGGGCGGGCCCTGCGGCGCCGCGTCCGGTGCGTGCTCCCGGCGTGCCGGGCGCCGCGGGGCAGGCGGGAGTTCGCGGACGCCCCCTAGGCGGGGCCCGCCCGCCGGTGCTCCGCCGCGATGCCGAACCGCTGGGGTTCGCCAGGAGCGGACGCCACTTCGCGGACCGTGGAGACCGCGCTGACCACCTGCTCCTCCGCGACCTCGGGGAGCTCCTGGCTCTCTTCGAGTCGCCGCAGGTCATCGGCCGAGACGAGGGCGACGAGGGGCTTGCCGTGCCGGGTGACGACGACGCGTTCGCCGGCGTACACCACTCGGTTGATCAGGTCGGCGAGCTCAGCCCTGGCTTGCGTCACCGGAATCTCGTAGGCCATACCCCCATCATAACGTGACGTACGTCCTGTACATTTTTTACAGATGGGCTGCCACCGGAGACAGCTCTGCCCGCGAGGAGGGGTTCGCCATGACCCGACCGTCCGCCCGCTACGTGCTGCCCGAGTTCACCGAACGCACCGGGTCCGGGCAACGGACGATGGATCCGTACTCGAAGCTTCTGGAGGAGCGGATCGTCTTCCTCGGGGCACCCGTGGACGAGACCTCGGCGAACGACGTGATGGCCCAGTTCATGCACCTGGAGCACCAGGCCCCGGAGCGCGACATCTCGCTCTACATCAACTCCCCCGGCGGCACCTTCCACGCCATGACGGCGATCTACGACACGATGCAGTACCTCTCCTGCGACGTGGAGACGATCTGCCTGGGCCAGGCCGGTGCCGCCTCGTCGGTGCTGCTGGCGGCGGGCACGCCCGGCAAGCGATTCGCGCTGCCCGACGCCCGCCTGGTGATCCGTCAGCCCGCACTGCCCGAGCCGGTCCGCGGGCAGGCGAGCGATCTGGCCATCCAGGCCGACGAGTTGACGCGCATCCGGAGCCGGATGGAGGAGATGCTCGCCCAGCACACGGGCCGCACCCGGGAGCAGGTGAGCAAGGACATCGAGCGGGAGAAGATCCTCACCGCCCGGGAGGCGGTGGAGTACGGCCTGGTGGACGGGATCATCCCCGGCCGCAAGGCCACCCTGGCCCCGCCGACCGGGCAGTGAGGCCCTGGTGCTCCCGCCCGAACTGCCGCCGCTGCCCGCCCTGACGCGCGCCGAGGCGGAGCTGATCGACCGCTACCTCGAGGTCGTCGACCTGCTCGGCCGTATCAACCCGGCCCAGGACGGCGACGCCTACCGCGGGCTGCGCGCCGCCCAGGCCCTGGTCGGCAAGGCGACCGCGCTGCGTGACGCGCTGGCCCTGATGCACCAGCGGGGCGAGACGGAGCTGCACTCCGGCACCCTGGCCCGGGCGCTACGGGTGCTGGACGGCGAACGGCGCACGTCCCGCCTCACCCTGCCCCCGGAGTCCGTCAGTTGACGCGGAAGCGTCGGTCCGGACGCCCGCCCCGTTGGCGGAGCGTCCGGACCTGAGTTGAAACGGACCAAAAGACGTACCCCTGTTCGGAGTAGGCGGGAGACCGATTTCGGGACCGTTCCGGTTGCGCAACACGCTTAGCCCTCGGACGGAATGGGGCATTCCGCTGCTGGTCCGGCGATGCGCGAACCCGTGGACAGTGGCTCGAACGCACACGTGTCCACCCGAACGGGTGAGTGGTGAGTAACAACACAAATCCCCGGTTCCGTTGGGAAATCCGGACAGCCATGAGCCAAGATCCCTGTCTGACGACAAGCCCCCGCCGCTGTGGCGGGGCGATCCGGGCGGACGCCGAGTCCTGCCGCCGCCCGGATGACCGGTCGACAGGAGTGGATCGGCAGGAGTGGAGGACCCAAGCACGACGGGTCGCCGGGACGGTCACGCCATGACCGGATCCGAGCAGCCCTTGGGGTGAAGCCGCGTCAGCGGCCGGGCAACTTCGCCAGCCCGAATCCGACAGGTCATCCTTCACAGGCGGCTGACGAAGGGTTGCGCATGACTGCGCTCAATCGTGTCCCGTCGCTCATGGCCCGGGCCGGCACGGCCTCGGCGCTCACCATCGCCGCGGTGGGCGGCTCGATAGTGGCGCCCGGCTTCGCCTCGGATGCCGCGGCAGCCACGCCGGCGACCAAGGCACTCCAGATCGCGGCCTCGAAGAAGGGTTCACCGTACAAGTACGGGGCCACCGGTCCGCACCGGTTCGACTGCTCCGGGCTCACGCTCTACTCGTTCAAGAAGGCCGGCAAGAAGCTCCCCCGCACGGCTGCCCAGCAGTACAACAAGACGCGCCACATCTCCGCCAAGAACCGCAAGGCGGGAGACCTGGTGTTCTTCCACTCGGGCAGCAACGTGTACCACGTCGGTATCTACGCGGGTAAGAACAAGCTCTGGCACTCCCCGAAGAGCGGGGACGTGGTGCGACTGCAGAAGATCTGGACCAAGAGCGTCTGGTACGGGCGCGTGAAGTGATCCGCCCGGCGTGCGGCGGCGCCCCGACGCGCCGCCGCATGCCGGAGCGTGACACGGGCTCACATGGATACCCGCGACCCCATGGCCGAGCACCGTCCCTGCACCGCGCGCAACGAGACTCCGCTGCAGCGCGCCGACCGCAACTTCGTCGAGTTGCTCCAGGAACTGCGCGTCACCCAGACGGGCGTGCAGATCCTCTTCGCCTTCCTGCTGTCGCTGGCCTTCACGTCGCGCTTCGAGGACCTCGACACGGTCCAGCGCGTCACCTACGTCGTCACGCTGCTGCTCGCGGTCCTCGCCGCCGCGCTCTTCACCGCGCCGGCCGCACTGCACCGCTCTCTCTTCCAGCAGGGCGCCAAGCCCCGCATCGTGCGGGTTTCCTCGCGCCTGGCCAGCACCGGCCTGAGCGTGCTGGTGTTCGCGTTCAGCGGTTCCGTGCTGCTGGTGGTCGACGTGACCACGGGCCGGACCGGTGGTATCGCCGCGGGCGCCGCGACCTTCCTGGTCTGCGTCGGCCTGTGGGGGCTGCTCCCGCGGCTGGTGCGGCGGGCGGGGCTGCGCCGCGAGGCGGACGGCACCGGGGAGCCCGCCGAGGAGCAGCCGGGCCGGAGCGACGTCGGGATCCCGGCGCCGCTGCGGCGCACCGTCAGGCAGCCGTCAGGGCTGCGAGGGGCGGCAGCACACCGGGAGGCGCCGGCACGGCACCGGTGACGGCCGCGGGCCCCCGGTGGGTCATGAGGCTCGGCACGGGCGTCGCAGCCGTGCGGATGGCCCGGATGTGGGTCGCGCGGGCCGGGCTGCGCGGAGGGCACGCGCCGGGGAGTTCTTCCGGATCCTGCTCCGTGTGACTACGGCTCCTGCTGGACCGCCGTCGTCACCGGCTGGACCGGGACGGCCCAGGGGAGTTCGACCGAGATGGTCTTGCCGCCTTCACGGGTGGGTCGGATGCGGAGCCTGCCGCCGCATTCCGCGGTCAGCCAGCGGATGATGACCAGGCCGCGGCCGTTGTCCTGCTGGACGGCTGCGGGCAGGCGTCTGGGGAAGCGCGGGTGGCCGTCCGTGACACCGATGCGCAGGTGCTCGTCGCGGTCGAGCACGACGTCCACGGTGAACGTGGGCGACTGACCGAAGGTGTGCTGGACGGCGTTGGTGGCGAGTTCGGAGATGATGAGCCGGACGGTGTCGGACACTTCCGTGTCCGCCGGCAGGCCCCACTCCGCCAGCGTGCCCACCACGTAGGCACGCGCTGCGGAGACCGAGGCGGGATCGCTCGGCAGAGTGACGGATGCTTCCAGATGGTCTGCCATGGCGACGTCGTCCCTTTCCCACGGGACCGCAGCCCGACACGGAGCGGATGGTTCGAGTACGGTCCCGGACTGGTGCTTCGTCGCCAGACTGCCACCAGAACACCCCTGAAGGACGGCGATCCACCAAGATATGCATATATCTGTCGCTCAAAGCGGTGAACTCTGCGACGCGAGACCGTATTTGGGTGGCTCGGAAGGAGTAAGGAGGTGCCCATGCAGCACGGTCCCGCGGTGCGCCGCCGGAAACTGGGCGCCGAACTGCGTGCGCTGCGTACCTCTGCGGGGCTCACGAGCGGTGAGGCGGCCCGGCTGGTGGGCTGGCACCAGTCCAAGGTCAGCCGGATCGAGACGGGCACGAGCGGGGTGAAACCGGCCGATGTGCGGTTACTTCTCGACGCCTACGGCGTGGCAGACTCCCAGCTTCGCGAACTGCTCATGGTGTTGGCGGGCTCCGAGGACAGCGGCGGCCGGCACCACTGGTGGCACGCCTACCGCGGGGTACTGCCGCCGACCTACCGGGACTTCATCAGCCTGGAGTCCCAGGCCGGCGCGATGCGCACACTGGAGACCACCGTCGTCCCGGGCCTGCTGCAGACGCCCGAGTACGCGCGTGCGGTGACGCGGGCCGCGGTGGAGGGGCTCCCCGAGGACCGGCTCGACACGCTGGTCGAGGTGCGGCTGGCCCGGCAGGACGTGCTGCGCGCGGATCCCCCGCTGAGTCTCAGCGCCGTCCTGGACGAGGCGGTGCTGCGGCGGGAGGTGGGCGGGCCCGGGGTCATGGCCCGCCAGCTGGAGCGGCTGGTCGAGGCGGCCCGGCTGCCCCAAGTACGCCTCCAGGTACTGCCGTTCGCTGCCGGGGCGCACATCGGCGTCACCGGCCCTTTCGTTATCTTGTCATTTTCGAGCACTTCTGATCTGGATGTGGTTGTTCTCGACCACTTGACGAGTAGCCTCTACCTCGAACGGAAAGAAGACCTCCAGGCCTACACGGAGGCCTTCAACGCCCTTCAGATCCACGCCCTTTCGCCCGAGGACTCGTTGGATTTCATCGCCGGGACAGCCGCCGGCGCGTAAGGAGGCACCATGCGTGCACTGCCTCGTCATGTCCCCTCAAGCATCGAGCTGCACGGTGTGCGGTGGCTGCGCAGCAGCTACAGCACCGGCGCGAACAACTGCGTCGAGACCGCGTGTCCGGGCGCCCCGCCCTGGGCCGGACTGCTCGCCGTGCGCGACTCCAAGGACCCGGCCGGACCCGCGCTGCTCTTCTCCCCGGGGAGCTGGGCCGCGTTCGCGGCCGGGGTGGACCGCATGTAACCGCGTTCGATCAGGCCGTCGTCGTGCGACGCACGGCCGTGTCACGCCGACTCATGGCCGCGCCTCGCCGATCAGCCGTACAGCGCGTTCCATCTGCTGACCGGTCAGGTCCGCGCGGGCGGTCAGCCTGAGCCGTGAGATGCCGTCCGGCACGGAAGGGGGCCGGAAGCAGCCCACGGCCAGGCCCGCCGCGCGGCACTGCGCCGCCCAGCGCACGGCGTCCTCGGGGGAGGGCGCCCGCACCGAGACCACCGCGGCGTCCGGACGTACCGCTTCCAGACCCGCGGCGGTCAGGCGTGCGTGCAGTTCGCCCGCCACCGCGCGGGCCCGTGCCGCCCGTTCCGGCTCGCGGCGCAGCAACCGCAGGGCCGACAGGGCCGCTCCCGCCGCCGCGGGGGCGAGTCCGGTGTCGAAAATGAACGTCCGGGCGGCGTTGACCAGGTGGTCGACGACCCGGGCGGGGCCGAGGACGGCACCGCCCTGACTGCCGAGCGACTTGGACAGCGTGACCGTCGCGACCACGTCGCCGGCGCCCGCGAGCCCGGCCGCGTACGGGGCGCCGCGGCCGCCGTCGCCGAGGACGCCCAGGCCGTGGGCGTCGTCGACGACCAGCCCGGCGCCGTGCTCCCGGCAGGCCTCGGCCAGCGCGGTGAGCGGAGCCGCGTCGCCGTCGACCGAGAAGACCGTGTCGGACACGGCGATCGCCGTGCCCTCGTGGGTTGCCAGCGCCTTGCGCACGGCGTCCGGCTCGGCGTGCGCCACGACCTGGGTGGTGCCGCGGGCCAGTCGGCAGCCGTCGATGAGCGAGGCGTGGTTGCCCGCGTCGGAGACGATCAGGGAGCCGTGCGGGGCCAGGGCGGTGACCGCGGCGAGGTTGGCGGCGTAGCCGGAGGAGAAGACGAGGGCTGCCTCGAAGCCGCAGAAATCGGCCAGTTCCCGCTCGAGTTCGGCGTGCAGTTCGGTGGTGCCGGTGACGAGCCGGGAACCCGTCGAGCCGCCGCCCCAGGTCCGCGCGGCCCGGGCCGCGCCCTCGGTGATCTCGGGGTGGCGGGCCAGCCCGAGGTAGTCGTTGCTCGCCAGGTCGAGGAGCGGCGAATCGGCCGGACGGGGTCGCAGAGTCCGTACGAGTCCGGCGCGGGCGCGCAGCTCCGCCTGCTCGTCGATCCAGCCGAACGCCATGGGGGGGTCCTCCGGGGAATTTGTAGGCAGTGCACAGACACTAGCGGGACCTCCAGCAGGTCACTGTGTGGCAATACCCACACCTCGAAGCGACTCTGTTGTACGAACTCTCCTTGGCCCGGAGCGGGTCCGTAGGACAGGATCGGCTCTCATGGACCTGCTGAACACGCTGGTGGACAAGGGGCTTCGGCGCGAGCTGCCGACCCGCGACGAGGCACTGGCCGTCCTCGCGACGTCCGACGACGACCTGCTCGATGTGGTGGCCGCGGCCGGAAAAGTGCGCCGGCACTGGTTCGGCCGACGGGTGAAACTGAACTATCTCGTCAATCTCAAGTCCGGCCTGT
Organism: Streptomyces sp. NPDC057424; assembly: GCF_042803315.1. Classification (NCBI taxonomy): domain Bacteria; kingdom Bacillati; phylum Actinomycetota; class Actinomycetes; order Kitasatosporales; family Streptomycetaceae; genus Streptomyces; species Streptomyces sp. NPDC057424. The sequence continues at coordinate 41,822 of NZ_JBHVCP010000034.1, read as the reverse complement.
GCCCCGAGGACTGCTCCTACTGTTCGCAGCGGCTCGGTTCGACGGCCGGGATCCTGAAGTACACCTGGCTGAAGCCCGACCAGGCGTCCGACGCGGCCGCGGCCGGTGTGGCCGGAGGGGCCAAGCGGGTGTGCCTGGTGGCCAGCGGGCGCGGCCCGACCGACCGGGACGTGGACCGGGTCTCCGAGACGATCAAGACGATCAAGGACAACAACGAGGGCGTCGAGGTGTGCGCCTGCCTCGGACTGCTCTCCGACGGCCAGGCGGAGCGCCTGCGCGAGGCCGGCGCCGACGCCTACAACCACAACCTCAACACGTCCGAGGCGACGTACGGCGAGATCACCACCACGCACACGTACGAGGACCGCGTCGACACCGTGCAGAAGGCGCACGCGGCCGGTCTGTCCGCCTGCTCCGGGCTGATCGCCGGCATGGGCGAGACGGACGAGGACCTGGTGGACGTCGTCTTCTCGCTGCGTGAGCTGGACCCGGACTCGGTTCCGGTCAACTTCCTGATCCCGTTCGAGGGCACCCCGCTCGGCAAGGAATGGAACCTAACCCCCCAGCGGTGCCTCAGGATCCTGGCGATGACACGGTTCGTCTGTCCCGACGTCGAGGTGCGCATCGCCGGCGGGCGCGAGGTCCATCTGCGCACGATGCAGCCGCTCGCCCTGCACCTGGCCAACTCGATCTTCCTCGGCGACTACCTCACCAGCGAGGGCCAGGCCGGCAAGGCCGACCTCGAGATGATCGCGGACGCCGGCTTCGAGGTGGAGGGCACCGACCGGGTGACGCTTCCGGAGCACCGGGCCGGAGGCTGCCACGACGGTGGCGGAGTCTGCGGTGACGGCGGCGGGGCGTGCGGCTCCGGCGAAGAGCCGCAGGTCGCCGGCCCCCCTGTCGGCGCCGAACCCCGGACCGACCTGGTCGCCGTGCGCCGCCGGGGCACCGGGACGGACCTCGCGCCCAATGCCTGAGCCGGCCGTCTCCGAACTGCTGGAGCTCGACCGGCGGCATGTGTGGCATCCCTACGGCCCGATGCCCGGGCGGCAGCAACCGCTGGTCGTGGAGTCGGCGAGCGGGGTGCGGCTGCGGCTCGCCGGCGGCTCGGGAGAGCTGGTCGACGGGATGTCGTCCTGGTGGTCGGCGATCCACGGCTACAACCACCCGGTGCTGAACGAGGCCGCGCGCGAGCAGCTCGGGCGCATGAGCCACGTGATGTTCGGCGGGCTCACCCACGAGCCCGCCGTGCGCTTGGCGAAGCTCCTTGTCGACATGTCACCCGAGGGCCTGGAGCATGTCTTCCTCGCCGACTCGGGGTCGGTGTCGGTCGAGGTCGCGGTCAAGATGTGCCTGCAGTACTGGCGTTCGCTGGGCCGTCCCGGCAAGCAGCGGCTGCTGACCTGGCGCGGCGGCTACCACGGCGACACCTGGCAGCCGATGTCGGTGTGCGATCCCGAGGGCGGGATGCACGGCCTGTGGACCGGGGTGCTGCAGCGTCAGGTGTTCGCCGACCCGCCCCCGGCGGAGTACGAGGAGGCGTACGCCGAGCACCTGCGGTCGCTGATCGCGCAGCACGCGGACGAGCTCGCCGCGGTGATCGTCGAGCCGGTGGTGCAGGGCGCGGGCGGGATGAGGTTCCACTCCCCCGCGTATCTGCGGGTGCTGCGCGAGGCGTGCGACGCGCATGACGTGCTGCTGGTGTTCGACGAGATCGCGACCGGCTTCGGCCGTACGGGCGCGCTGTTCGCGGCGGAGCACGCGGCCGTGACACCGGACGTGATGTGCGTGGGCAAGGCGCTGACCGGCGGCTATGTGACGATGGCGGCGACCCTGTGCACCGCACGGGTGGCTGACGGCATCTCGCGGGGCGAGGTGCCGGTGCTCGCGCACGGCCCCACCTTCATGGGCAACCCGCTGGCGGCGGCGGTGGCCTGCGCCTCGATCGAGCTGTTGCTAGGGCAGGAGTGGCGCGCGGAGGTCGAGCGGATCGAGACGGGCCTGCGGGACGGGCTCTCGGTGGCTTCGGACCTGCCCGGAGTGAAGGACGTGCGGGTGCTCGGCGCCATCGGCGTCGTGCAACTGGATCACGCCGTGGACATGCAGGCCGCGACGGAGGCAGCCGTGCGTGAGGGCGTGTGGCTGCGGCCGTTCCGCGATCTGATCTACACCATGCCGCCGTACGTCACGGGCGACGCGGACCTGGCGCGGATCGCACGGGCCGTGTGCGCGGCGGCGCGGGAGGGATGACATGCCGGTACTGGTGATCACGGGCACGGGCACGGAGGTCGGCAAGACGGTCGTGACCGCCACCGTCGCCGCGACGGCCCTGGCCGCCGGCCGTTCGGTGGCCGTGCTGAAGGCCGCGCAGACGGGCGTACGGCCGGACGAGCCGGGGGACGCCGCCGAGGTGGCCCGCCTCGCGGGCCCGGTGACGACGGCCGAACTGGCCCGGTACCCAGAGCCGTTGGCGCCGGCCACCGCTGCGCGCCGGGCCGGCCGGGCCCCGGTCCGTCCGCACGAGGTCGCGGAGGCCGCCGCCAAACTGGCCACCGAGCACGACCTGGTGCTGGTCGAAGGGGCCGGCGGACTGCTCGTCCGGTTCGACGCGGCCGGCGGCACCCTGGCGGACGCGGCCCGGCTGCTGTCGGCGCCGGTGCTGGTCGTGGCGCCCTCGGGGCTGGGCACCCTGAACACGACGGAGCTCACGGCGCGTGAACTGCGCTCCCGGGGGCTGGAACCGGCCGGGATCGTCATCGGGAGCTGGCCCGCGGCCCCGGATCTCGCCGCGCGGTGCAATCTCACGGACCTGCCGGAGGTGGCCGGAGCCCCGCTGCTGGGCTCCGTCCCGGCCGGGTCGGGGGCCCTGCCCCCTGCGGACTTCCAGGCGGCCGCGCCGCACTGGCTGGCGCCCAGGCTGGACGGCTCCTGGGACGCGGAGGCGTTCCGGGAACGGGAGGCGCCCGGGGCGTTCTGAGGGTCCGGGCGGGCGCGCGATGAAACCGGCGCGGGCGTGATCGCGTGTTGAACTACGAATGTGATCACCTCCGAAGGGACCACCTTGCACAGGAACGGACCACGCCCGTCCCGCCGTACGGCCCTCGCGCTGGGCACGGCCGCCGCTCTCGCGCTGGGCGGCGGCACGGCCCACGCGCTTCCGGGCACCGGCGGTGTCACCGCGCGACTGCGGGAACTGGAGCAGGAGCACACCGCGCGGCTGGGCGTGTACGCCCGCAACATGCGCACGGGCCGGACGGTGGCCTACCGGGCCGACGAGCGCTTCCCGATGGCCTCGGTGTTCAAGACGCTCGCCGCCGCTGCGGTCCTGCGCGACCTCGACCGCCACGGCGAGGTCCTGGCCCGGCGCGTCCACTACACCCGGGACTACGTCATGAAGTCGGGCTACTCCCCCGTCACGGAGGACCACGTCGCGACCGGCATGACCGTCGGCGAACTGTGCGACGCCACCATCCGCTTCAGCGACAACACCGCGGGCAACCTGCTCCTGAAGGAGCTGGGCGGACCGACCGCCGTCACGCGTTTCTGCCGCTCGGTCGGCGACCGGGTCACCCGGCTCGACCGGTGGGAGCCCGAGCTCAACTCCGCGGAGCCGTGGCGGGTGACCGACACGACCTCCCCGCGTGCCATCGGCACGACCTACGCCCGGCTCGTGCTCGGCCGCGTGCTGGAGCCCCGGGACCGCGCACGGCTCACGGACTGGCTGCTGCGCAACACCACCAGTACCGAGAAGTTCCGCAAGGCCCTGCCCGCCGACTGGCTGATCGCCGACAAGACCGGCGGGGGACGGTACGGCGGCAACAACGACGTGGGCATCACCTGGCCGCCGGACGGCCCGCCGATCGTGATGTCGGTGCTGACCACGCAGCCGGAGGAGGACGCTGCGGCCGACAACCCGCTGGTGGCCGGCGCCGCGGCCCTGCTGGCGGCGGAACTCGCCTAGCGTGGCCGTCGGCGGCAGGTCGTCGTGGGACACGTGGCTGGTGAGCGGTGCTTGCGGTGCCGCCGGTCTGCTCGCCCTGCACTCCGCCGTGCCCAACGGGGCCGGGCGGCTGGGGAGCCTGCTGGAGACGTTCCTGCCGTGGCTGGGGGTGGCCGTGCCCGTGCTCGGCTGCCTCGCCCTGCTCAAGCGGTCGTGGGTGGGGCTGCTCGCCTGCCTGGCGCCCGGGGCCGTGTGGCTCTGGATGTTCGGCGGGGTGTGGTTCTCCTCGCCTCCGGGCTCGTACGACCTGGCCGTCGTCCAGCACAACGTGGCCGACGACAACACCGACCCCGCCGGTACCGCCCGGGCCCTGCTCGCGACCCGCGCCGGCCTGATCGCCGTGGAGGAGCTGACGCCCGCGGCGCGTCCCGCGTACCAGGGCGTGCTGGGCGCCTCCCACCCGCACCGGGCCGTCCACGGCACGGTCGGGCTCTGGTCGGCGTACCCGCTGTCGGACGTGCGGCCCGTGGACATCCGGCCCGAGGGCTTCCCGGAGAGCTGGCGGCGCGGCCTGCGGGCCACGGTGTCCGCGCCCGACGGCAGGATCGCGGTGTACGTGGTCCATCTGCCGTCCGTGCGCATGGGCCCGACGGGGCTCGCCTCTGCGGCCCGTGACGAGAGCGCGGCCCTGCTCGGGACCCTGATCGCCGCCGACCCGGCCGAACGGCTGCTGGTGGTCGGCGACCTCAACGGCACGGTGCGGGACCGCGGCCTCGCCCCGCTCACCTCCCGGCTGCACGCTCCGCCCACCGGGTTCGCGTTCAGCTGGCCGGCCGACTTGCCGGTGGCGAGGATCGACCAGGTGCTGGGGCGCGGGGCCGAGGTGAGGGAGGTGTCGGCGCTGGAGGCGACCGGGAGCGACCACCTTCCGGTGCTGGGCCGCGTACTCCTGCGGTAGCGGCAGGGGTGCGCCGGGCCGGTTGCGGGGAGAATCGGGGTGAGGCCGGTCTCGTCAGGGAGGTTTCCCATGCCGCTCCGCTCCGGCAAGGTGCCACGGGACGCCGTGCACCATCCGTTGTTCGCCCGCTGCTACGCCCGGGTCAGTGTGGCCGCCGAGACCCGGATGGGCATGGGCCGGATACGCGAGGAACTGCTGGGTGGGCTGTCCGGGCGGGTGATCGAGATCGGCGCGGGCAACGGGCTGAACTTCGCGCACTACCCCGGCACCGTCGCCGAGGTCGTGGCGATCGAACCGGAACGGCGGCTGCGGCACCTGGCCGTGGAGGCCGCGCTGCGTGCCGAGGTGCCGGTGGACGTGGTGCCGGGTGTGGCCGAGGCGCTGCCGGTCAAGAGCGAGGGCTTCGACGCGGCCGTGGTGTCGCTGGTGCTGTGCAGTGTGCGGGACGTGCCCCGGGCGCTCGGGGAGCTGCGGCGGGTGCTGCGGCCGGGCGGCGAGGTGCGGTTCTTCGAGCACGGCCGGGGCGGAGGCCGGGCCATGACGTTCACGCAGCACGCGCTGGACCGGACGGTGTGGCCGATGCTCAGCGGGGGCTGCCATGTGGCGCGGGAGCCGGTGCGGTCGCTGCGGGACGCCGGGTTCGAACTCGGCCCCTACCGGCAGGTGCTGATGCCCGCGGAGGGGCCGAGGCTGCCCAGTTCGTACTGCGTGCTCGGCACAGCGTGGCGGCCGGCCGAGGGGTGAGTCACAGGCTCCACTGGCGCAGTTCCTGCTCGATGTCCCGTACGGATGCCTCGCCGCTCTTGACCAGCCGGGCGAGGTCGCGGACCTGCTCGGGTGAGGTGACGACCTTGGCGCCGCTGGCGACGAGGTACGCGTAGGCGACGGCGGAGGCGAACAGGGCGTTGGAGCGCTCCAGCGCGGGGACGTGGAGGAGGAGCTGGAGCAGGGCGGCGGCGCGGGCGTGCGGGCTGTCGTAGACGGGGACGTCGAATATGGCGGCCCGGTGGCGGGCTACGGCGGCGACGAGGGCTCCCCAGTCGGTGACCTGAGGGTCTCCGGGTGTCTTCTGCTCGGCGAGCATCAGCAGCCAGGCGAGGTCGATTTCGAGGTTGTTCAACGGTTCAGTGGCGACCTTCGCGCGTGCCCTCACGGTCCGGGCCGAACTCCTCGGCGAAGACGGACTCGTACTGCTTCATGAAGTCGGCGGCGGCCTCCACGAAGGTGTGGCCCACCTCCCCGGTGTCCTGTCTGACCAGCTCCTCGATGTACCGGTTGACGCTCATCCCGCGGGCCAGGGCGCGTTCACGGGCGGCGCGGGCGGTGCCCTCGTCGACACGCACGTTCAGCTGGGTCTTCGCCATGTCTCGAAGCTAGCGCGGAGGTGCTAGCACCGGCAAGGGCAGAGTCCGACGCGCGGAGGATACCGAGTGTGGGCCGGGTCACATTACCCTCGGGCAGGGTCAGGAGGTCCTGATGCCCATCCAGAGGAGGCGGCCTTGCCCACACCTGCTGCGGAGCACGCTCCCGGCCTCGCGCCGGCCGACGGGATCGCGGCCCGTGCGCGCGGCCTGACCAAGGCGTACGGCTCGGGCGAGACGACCGTACTGGCACTCGACTCGGTGGACGTGGACGTCGTCCGGGGCCGGTTCACCGCCGTGATGGGCCCGTCGGGCTCCGGGAAGTCCACGCTGATGCACTGTCTGGCGGGGCTCGACACCGTCTCGGCCGGCCGGGTGTGGCTGGGCGACACCGAGATCACGGGGCTGAGGGAGCGCGAGCTGACGCGGCTGCGCCGCGACCGGATCGGGTTCATGTTCCAGTCGTTCAACCTCATCCCGACCCTGAACGCGCTGGAGAACATCACCCTGCCCATGGACATCGCGGGCCGGAAGCCCGACGCGGCGTGGCTGGACCGGGTGATCGACACCCTGGGCCTGCGGGACCGGCTCGGGCACCGCCCCTCGCAGCTCTCCGGCGGGCAGCAGCAGCGCGTCGCCTGCGCGCGGGCGCTGGCCTCCCGGCCCGAGCTGATCTTCGCGGACGAACCGACCGGCAACCTCGACTCGCGCGCCGGCCTGGAGGTGCTCGGCTTCCTGCGCGAGGCGGTCGACCAGCTCGGGCAGACCGTCGTCATGGTCACCCACGACCCGGGCGCCGCCGCCCACTCGGACCTGGTGCTCTTCCTCGGGGACGGCCGGATCGTCGACGAGATGCGGCGCCCCACGGCGGAGGCGGTCCTGGAGCGGATGAAGAGGTTCGACGTGATCCGCACCCGCCACGAGGACGCCCTGGCGTCACCCGAGGAGAACTGAGCCCGTGCTCAAGGCGACCCTGCGGAGCTTCCTGGCGCACAAGGGGCGGCTGCTGCTCTCCGCGCTCGCCGTCCTGCTGTCCGTCGCGTTCGTCACGGGGAGCCTGATCTTCTCGGACACGGTCAGCCGCACGTTCGACCGGCTGTTCGCCTCCACCGCGGCCGATGTCACGGTCAGCCCGAAGGAGGACCTCGACGAGGCGGTGCCCTCCGGCCGGACGGCCACCCTGCCGGCCGCGCTCGCCGAACGCGTCCGGCAGATCGAGGGGGTCGCGGCGGCCCGAGCCGACGTGAAGGTGAACGGCCTCACGCTCGTCGACGAGAAGAACCGGCCGGTCGGCCCGACCACCGGGGCGCCGACGCTCGGTTACGCCTGGAACCCGAACGAGCGCAGTCCCGTGCAACTGACCTCGGGCCATGCTCCGCGCGGCCCCGCCCAGGCGCTGCTCGACTCCGAGACCGCCGGCCGCAAGAACGTGCACATCGGCGACACCCTCACCGTGATCGCGCCCCCCGGGTCGTTCAAGGTCCGGGTGGTCGGCATCGTCACGTTCACGACCACCAACCCCGGCTCCGCACGGATCTACTTCGACACCCCCACCGCGCAGACGAAGCTGCTGGGCCGGCCGGGGACGGCCACCGGCATCTCCGTCGACGCGGCGGAGGGCGTCAGCGACGACCGGCTCAAGCAGCGCGTGGCCGGCGCGCTCGGCGCGCACACCTACGACTTCAGGACGGCCGACGAGCAGGCCGAGTCCGATGTCGAGCAGCTGGGCGGGTTCCTCGACGTCATCAAGTACGTGATGCTCGGCTTCGCCGGGATCGCCGTCCTGGTGGGTGTGTTCCTGATCGTCAACACCTTCTCCATGCTCATCGCCCAGCGCACCCGCGAGCTGGGCCTGCTGCGCGCGCTGGGTGCCGACCGGCGTCAGGTCCGGGACTCGGTGCTCACCGAGGCGTTGCTGCTCGGGCTGGTCGGCTCCACGCTGGGGCTGGCCGTGGGCATCGGGCTGGCGGCCGGGCTGATCCAGCTGATGGGCCTGCTCGGGATGAACATCGACGGCGACGAGATGGCGATCGGCTGGGTGACACCGGTGGCGGCGTACGCCGTCGGGCTCGGCGTCACCTTCGTCGCCGCGTACCTCCCGGCGCGGCGGGCCGCGGGCGTGTCGCCGATGGCCGCGCTCTCGGACGCCGAGGTCGCCGGAGTGGGACAGCCGCTGCGGGTGCGCGCGGTGGCGGGCGGGATCGTCGGGGCGGCCGGTGCGGCGGCGCTCGCGGGCTGCGCGGTGTCGCGGCAGACGTCGTCGGCGGCGTCCCTGCTGGGGCTCGGTGTGGTGCTCACCCTGATCGCGACCGTGATCGCCGGGCCGCTGCTGGTCCGGCCGGTGATCCGGGTGCTCGGTGCCGCCTTCCCCGCGCTGTTCGGGTCGATCGGCCGGATGAGCCAGCGCAACGCCCTGCGCAACCCCCGCCGTACCGGGGCCACCGCGGCGGCCCTGATGGTGGGGATCGCCCTGGTGGGCGGGATGTCGGTGGCGAGCGAGTCGATGACCGCGTCGTTCGACCGGCAGATCGACAGGACGCTGGGGGCCGACTTCGTGATCCAGAACACCAACTTCCAGCCGTTCCCTCAGGAGGTCACCGACACGGTGCGGGGCACCGACGGAGTGGGCCTGGTGGTGCGCGGGCGGTTCACGCCGGTCGCGGTGCGGCTCCCGGACGGCGACCGCGTGGAGACCACCGCCGCGGGCTACGATCCGCGGCTCGACGAGGTCGCCAGCATCACCTACGCGCAGGGGGACTCCGGCGCCGCGCTCGCGAGCGGGCACCTGGCCATGGACCGGGACTTCGCCCGCGACCACGATGTGCGGGTCGGCAGCACCCTGCCGGTGGAGTTCCCGGGCGGACGCTCGGCCGAGCTGACGGTCGGCGCGCTCACCGACCAGGACTCCGCCGAGGGGTTCGGCACCCAGGGCGGGCTGTTCTTCGCGCTGGGCACCCTTGAGCGGTACGCGCCGGGCGGGCAGGACTCCGCGCTGTACGTCAACGCCGCCGAAGGCACGAGCGACGACGACCTGCGCGCGCACCTGGAGGAGGCCCTGGATCCGTACCCGCAGGTGCAGGTGCGGGACCTGGCCGACTACAAGCAGCTGGTCCACGACCAGATCGCCGTCCTGCTGTACCTCGTGTACGCGCTGCTCGGGCTGGCGATCATCATCGCCGTGCTGGGCGTGGTCAACACCCTCGCGCTGTCGGTCGTCGAACGCACCCGGGAAATCGGGCTGTTGCGGGCGATCGGGCTGGCCCGGCGCCAACTGCGGCGGATGATCCGGCTGGAGTCGGTGGTGATCGCGGTGTTCGGCGCGGTCCTCGGGCTCGTGCTGGGACTGGTGTGGGGGGTGTGCACGCAGCAGGTACTGGCGCTCCAGGGCATGACGGCCCTGGCGATCCCGTGGCTGACGATCGTGCTGGTGGTGGCCGGCTCGGCGATGGTCGGCGTCGTGGCGGCGCTGCTGCCGGCGTTGCGTGCGTCCCGCATGAACGTCCTGGCGGCCATCGCGCACGAGTGACGTCCATATGGTGAAACGGTCTGTCACGGGTCGGCGTGCATGATCTGATCATGGAATGACCGACGTGTGCGTCCGGGCCGCGACGCCCGAGGACCTCGACACCGTGCTGGCCTTCTGGAAGGTGGCCGCCGAGGGCACGAGCATCAGCGACGACCGCGCCGGTGTGGAGCGGCTGGTCGCGCGTGACCCCGAGGCGCTGATTCTGGCCATGGAGGTCCCCCCTGCTCGAGCGGAGTCGAGAGCTCGGGGGAGCGGCGGCGAACTGGTCGGCACGGTGATCGCCGGGTTCGACGGCTGGCGCTGCCATCTGTACCGGCTGGCCGTGCACCCGGGCCACCGCCGCCAGGGCATCGCCTCCGCGCTGCTCGACGCCGCGGAGGAGCGGTTCGTACGGCTCGGCGGGCGCCGCGCGGACGCGATGGTGCTCACCCGCAACGAGACCGCGCACCGGGCGTGGGGCGCCGTCGGATACGGGCCCCAGGAGCAGTGGCGGCGCTGGGTGAAGCCGCTCACCGGCTGAGCCCGTGCCGCCGGCAATGCGCGACCGCTTCCAGAGGCCGCGCAGGACTCCGGCCACGAGCCGCTGGGCGTAGGCGGCGCCGAGGTCGCCCCGGGCCCACGCCTGATCCCGGCCCCTGGCCGACCCCCGGACACATCGCCGTCGAGGTGACCAGCCGGGGACGGGCGGCCCTGATCACCGGCGGCTGCGTCCACCACCCCGTCCAGCTCGCCCACCGCGGGGCGGGTCTCGCCCACGGGACGCCTACCGGCTCTCCTCCGCCGTCGGACCCGTCCGGCCCGGCCGCCCCGGAGGACTTTACCCATCCTTTACTCTTGAATGGCCACTCGGTCCTGCATGAAAGGTTGTGAGCGTCCGTCCATGGGCGAGCCTCCCCGTGCGCGACACCGCGCGTCCCGCCCCGTCCTGGAGAACCATGGAACGGGGGTGAACCGATGACCGAAGTGCTCCTCCTCCTGACGGCGATCCTGCTCTCGCTCGCCTGCGGCGCCTTCGTGGCGGCCGAGTTCTCGCTCACCACGGTCGAGCGCGCCGAGCTGGAGCGGGCCGTGGAGCGCGGCGAGCGGGGCGCGCAGGGCGCACTGAAGGCCGTACGGAATCTGACGTTCCAGCTCTCCGGTGCGCAGCTCGGCATCACGGTCACCAACCTGGTGGTCGGCATGCTCGCCGAGCCGTCGATCGCCGCGCTGATCGCCGGGCCGCTGGAGGACCTCGGCATCTCGCGCTCGGCGTCGCACAGCGTCGCGCTGGTGCTGGGCACGGCGGCGTCGACGGTGTTCCTGATGGTCGTCGGTGAGCTGGTGCCCAAGAACTGGGCGATCTCCTCGCCGCTGACCGTCGCCAAGACCGTGGGCAACGCGCAGCGCGGGTTCAGCACCGCGTTCCGGCCCTTCATCACGCATCTCAACAACACGGCGAACCGGATCGTGCGGCGGATCGGTGTGGAGCCCGCCGAGGAGCTTGCCTCGGCGCGCGGACCGCAGGAGCTGGCGGCCCTCGCCCGGCACTCCGCCAAGGAAGGCGCCCTGGAGCCGGACACCGCCGAGCTGTTCGTGCGCACACTGAACCTCGCCGACCTGACCGCGGAGAACGTGATGACGCCCCGGGTGCAGGTCGTCGCGCTGGAGGTGCAGGCGACCCTGGAGGACGTCGCGAACGCGACCCGGGCGACCGGCCTCTCCCGGTTCCCCGTCTACCGCGGGACCCTCGACTCGGTCGTCGGAACGGCCCACGTCAAGGACGTGCTGGCGGTACCGGCCGAGCGCCGGACCCGGATCTACGTCTCCGAGCTGATGCGCGAGCCGCTGCTCGTCCCGGAGACGCTCACCGTCGACCGGCTCCTGGACCGGCTCTCCGGCAAGCGCACGATGGCCGTCGTGATCGACGAGTACGGCGGCACGGCGGGCGTCGCCACCCTGGAGGACATCGTCGAGGAGGTCGTCGGCGAGGTGCGCGACGAGCACGACCCGCACGAGACCCCGGACCTGGCCGCGGCCGGCACGGACGAGACCGGGCACCCTCTCTACTCGGCCGACGGCTCCGCGCGCGTGGACCACCTGGAACGCGTCGGGCTGCGCGCGCCGGAGGGGCCCTACGAGACGCTCGCCGGTCTGGTGGCGACGGTACTCGGCCGGATACCGGCCGAAGGTGACACCCTCGAGGTCGCCGGCTGGCACCTGGAGGTCCTGGACGCGACGGGGCGCCGGGCGGCCCGCGTCCGGCTGCGCGCCCCCCTCGACGACCACAAGCCCGACGAGACGGGGGTGGAGCTGTGACCGCCGTCCAGCTGCTGATCGGACTGGCGACGCTCGTCGTCAACGCCTTCTTCGTCGGCGCGGAGTTCGCGCTGATCTCGGTGCGCCGCAGCCAGATCGAGCCCTACGCCGACCGGGGCGACCGGCGCGCGAAGAGTGTGCTGTGGGGCCTGGAGCACGTGTCCGCGCTGATGGCGGCCGCCCAGCTCGGCATCACGCTGTGCACGCTGGTGCTGGGTGTGGTGGCCGAGCCGGCGATCGCGCACCTGCTGGAGCCGGTGTTCCACGCGGTCGGCATGCCCGAGGGCGCGGGGCACGCGGTGTCCTTCGTGATCGCGCTGTCCCTCGCGACCTATCTGCACATGCTCCTCGGCGAGATGGTGCCGAAGAACATCGCGCTCGCCGAGCCGGTGCGCAGCGCGCTGGCGCTCGGACCGCCCCTGGTGGCGCTGTCCCGTGCGCTGCGCCCGGTGATCTTCACGGTGAACGCGTTCGCCAACGCGCTGCTGAAGCTGCTGCGCGTGGAGGCCCGGGAGGAGGTCGCCGCCTCCTACTCGGACGCGGAGATAGCACAGATCGTGAAGGACTCCAGCGAGGCCGGCCTGATCGACGACCGTGCCCAGGAGCGGCTGCGCGACGCGCTGGAGCTGGGCCGCCGTCCGGTGCGGGACGTGGTGCTGCCGCTGGAGCGCGTGACGTACGCGAGCGTGGGTGTCACTCCGGAGGAGCTGGAGCGGCTGTCGGCGGAGTCGGGGTTCTCCCGCTTCCCGGTGGTGGACCAGGGGCGGCGGATCGTCGGCTACCTGCATGTGAAGGACGCCCTGGACGCCGCCGGGCGGAACACGCCGTTCCGGCTGCGGGACATGCGCCCCATCGCACGCGTGCGGGAACACACTCCGCTGGACGACGTCCTCACGGCGATGCGGGGCAGCCGTACGCACCTCGCGGCCGTCCTCGGGGCGGACGGGCGGATGGCCGGGCTGGTGACCATGGAGGACGTGCTGCGGGAGCTGTTCGGTCAGCGTGCGTGAGGGTGCGGCCGAGGCCGCCGTGCGGGATCCCCGAGACCGACCGACTGCTGGGTATGTGCACGGGATACCATTTCCGTCGCCATGCAGACGAACCCCACCTACAGCAGCCTGGTCGCGGTCGGCGACTCCTTCACCGAGGGCATGTCGGACCTGATGCCCGACGGCACCTACCGGGGCTGGGCCGACCTGCTCGCCGCGCGGATGGCAGCCCGTACGCCCGGCTTCCGGTACGCCAATCTCGCGGTGCGCGGCAAGCTGATCCAGCAGATCGTCGACGAGCAGGTCGACGTCGCGGCGGCCATGGGAGCCGACGTGATCACCCTGGTCGGCGGCCTCAACGACACCCTGCGGCCCAAGTGCGACATGGGCCGGGTGCGCGGGCTCCTGGAGGAGGCCGTGGAGAAGCTGGCCCCCGCGTGCCGGCAGCTCGTGCTGATGCGCAGCCCGGGCCGGCAGGGCCCCGTCCTGGAGCGGTTCCGGCCGCGCATGGAGGAGCTGTTCGTCTGCGTCGACGAGCTGGCCGCCCGGCACGGCGCGATCGTCGTCGACCTGTACGGCGCGCCTTCCCTGAGCGACCCGCGGCTGTGGGACGTGGACCGGCTGCACCTGACGGCCGAGGGCCACCGCCGGGTGGCGGAGGCGGTGTGGCAGACGCTGGGCTACGACCCCGAGGACGCCGAGTGGCACACGCCGATGCCGGCGACGCTGCCGCCGGGCTGGGTCATGCGGCGTGTGGCGGATGCCCGCTTCGCCCGGCAGCACCTGCTCCCGTGGATAGCCCGCCGTCTGACGGGCCGCTCCTCGGGCGACGGCCTCCCGCCCAAGCGGCCGGAGCTGTCGCCGTACGAAGACCTGGCGTAGCCGCAGGTGGACGCGTCCGGCGGTGTCGTAGGTTCCGACAAAGGCACCCGCGGCGCTGGCCTGCACGAATCGCCAGTAGAATCCGGTCACGTGACTTCCGCTCCCGCCAAGCCCCGCATCCCGAACGTCCTCGCCGGACGCTACGCCTCCGCCGAGCTCGCCACGCTCTGGTCGCCCGAGCAGAAGGTGAAGCTGGAGCGGCAGCTCTGGCTCGCCGTGCTGCGGGCCCAGAAGGACCTCGGGATCGAGGTGCCGGACGCGGCGCTGGCCGACTACGAGCGCGTTCTCGACACCGTCGACCTGGCCTCCATCGCCGAGCGCGAGAAGGTCACGCGGCACGACGTGAAGGCGCGGATCGAGGAGTTCAACGACCTCGCCGGGCACGAGCACGTGCACAAGGGCATGACCTCCCGCGACCTCACCGAGAACGTCGAGCAGCTGCAGATCCGCCTCTCGCTGGAGCTGATGCGCGAGCGCACGGTCGCCGTCCTGGCCCGGCTCGGCAAGCTCGCCGGCGAGTACGGCGAGCTGGTCATGGCCGGCCGCTCGCACAACGTCGCCGCCCAGGCCACCACCCTCGGCAAGCGCTTCGCCACCGCCGCCGACGAGCTGCTCGTCGCCCAGGGCCGGATCGAGGAGCTGCTGGGCCGCTACCCGCTGCGCGGCATCAAGGGCCCGGTCGGCACCGCGCAGGACATGCTGGACCTGCTGGGCGGGGACGCCGCGAAGCTCGCGGACCTGGAGCAGCGGATCGCCACGCACCTGGGCTTCTCGCAGGCGTTCACCTCCGTCGGGCAGGTCTACCCGCGCTCGCTGGACTACGAGGTCGTCACCGCGCTGGTGCAGCTGGCGGCGGCCCCGTCGTCGCTGGCGAAGACGATCCGGCTGATGGCCGGGCACGAGCTGGTCACCGAGGGCTTCAAGCCCGGCCAGGTCGGCTCCTCGGCGATGCCGCACAAGATGAACACCCGCTCCTGCGAGCGCGTCAACGGCCTGATGGTGATCCTGCGCGGCTACGCCTCGATGACCGGTGAGCTGGCGGGCGACCAGTGGAACGAGGGCGACGTGTCCTGCTCGGTGGTGCGCCGGGTCGCGCTGCCGGACGCGTTCTTCGCGCTGGACGGTCTGCTGGAGACGTTCCTGACGGTGCTCGACGAGTTCGGCGCGTTCCCGGCGGTCGTCGCCCGTGAGCTGGACCGCTACCTGCCGTTCCTCGCCACCACCAAGGTGCTGATGGGCGCCGTGCGCGCGGGCGTCGGCCGGGAGATCGCGCACGAGGCGATCAAGGAGAACGCCGTCGCCTCCGCGCTGGCCATGCGCGAGCAGGGCGCCGAGCGCAACGAGCTGCTCGACAAGCTGGCCGCCGACGCGCGCATCCCGCTGGACCGCGACCAGCTGGACGCGCTGATGGCCGACAAGCTGTCCTTCACCGGTGCCGCGGGCGACCAGGTCGCCGCCGTGGTCGCCCGGGTCGAGGAGATCGTGAAGCAGCACCCCCAGGCCGCGGGCTACACGCCCGGGTCGATCCTCTGACGCGCCGGCCGGGTAGCCGACGGTGCCGCGTTTCACGCCCGAGGAACTGGAGGCCGCCCGCGACCGCGTCGTGCCCGACGTGGTCGCGGAGGGCCTGCACGTCCTGTTCTGCGGCATCAATCCCGGCCTGATGACGGCCGCGACGGGCCATCACTTCGCCCGCCCGGGCAACCGCTTCTGGCCGGTGCTTCACCGGTCCGGGTTCACTCCGCGCCTGCTCAGGCCGTCCGAGCAGCAGGAGTTGCTGTCGTACGGGCTCGGCATCACCAACGTCGTGGCGCGGGCCTCCGCGCGGGCCGACGAGCTGAGTGCCGAGGAGTACCGGGAGGGCGGTCGGCTGCTCGCGGCGAAGGTGGGGCGGCTGCGGCCGCGCTGGCTGGCCGTGGTGGGGGTGACCGCGTACCGCGCCGCGTTCGACGACCGCAAGGCGCGGGTGGGGCCACAGGCTCGGACGATCGGGGACACGCGCGTGTGGGTGCTGCCCAATCCGAGCGGGCTGAACGCGCACTGGACGGTCCAGACGATGGCGGAGGAGTTCGGGCGGCTGCGGGAAGCCGCCGGGACCTGATCTCCTACGGCGGGTCCGTCTCCGTGACCAGGGCCAGCAGCTGGACCTCCCGCGACGCGTCCCGGTCCGCGACCGCCACGGCGACCCAGCGGCCCGTGCCCTCCACCGCCCACAGGTGGGCGACGTTCGCCCGCGCGCTCAACTCGGCCCAAGGCCCGGGTATCTCCTCCCGCTCGGTGCGCAGCAGGACGGTCTGCAGGTTGTAGGGAGCCGTGTCGCCCCAGCGGGAGGCGAGGAGCTCGCAGACGGCGTCCCGGTCCTTCTCGTACTGGTCGATCGTCACCGTCCGGGCCGCAGGGTCGCCGTCGGTCGCGGCCTCTAACACCGCGAAATGGTGAGCGGGTCCCGAGACTCCGACGTCCGACGGGCCGTGCTCCGCCGGAAAGGGGCGGTAGCACAGCTCGTCGACGAGGGCGATGTGCTGTGCGATGTTCATGGGTCCAGTAAACCCGCCCCCACTGACACTTGGCGGGGCGTCAACCCGCTCGCCGTCAGGCGTCCCTGCGGCGCACGCTCCAGACTCCCGCCAGCAGGGCGGCGGCGGCCCACAGCGCGGTCACCGCGAGCCCCGACCACGGCCCGAGGGTGCCGTCGTGCGTCTCCCGGAGGACCAACTGCCCGGCCTTGTCGGGCAGGAAGTCGGCGACGGTGCCCGTGGCGTCTCCGATCACGAACGACACCACCAGGATGAACGGCACCAGCAGGGAGAGGGTGGCCACGCCGCTGCGGAGCAGGGCGGTGACACCTGCGGCGAACAGGGCCATCAGCATGAGGTAGAGGCCGCAGCCCACGACACCGCGCACCTGCTCGACGGTGCTGAGCCTTTCGGCCGCCGGGCCGAGCCCCGCCCGCCCCACGAGGAGGGCGGCGAGGGCCGTGACCAGCCCCACGAGGAGCGCCGGTACGGCGATGGCGACCGCCTTGGCCGCGAACCACCGGCCGCGCTGCGGCACCGCGGCCAGTGTGAGCCGGAGCCCGCCCCGGTGGAACTCCGACGACACGGCCATGGCCCCGAAGGAGATGGCCGCGATCTGGCCCGGTATGACCCCGGCCAGGGCCGTGAACAGTGAATCGGACCCCGGGTCCGAGGCATCGGAGACTCCGGCGGTCGCGGAGAACGCCGTGGTCGCCGCGAACAGGGCCAGCAGCGCTCCCGGGAGCGAGCGCAGCGTGCGGATCTTCAGCCACTCGGAGCGCAGTACGGGCGTGAACTCCATGGTCAGGACTCCTGGGGCTGTGCGGTGAACTCGGTCTCGGCGCCGGTGAGGTCGAAGTAGGCCTGCTCCAGCGTGCCCTCTTCGGCAGCCAGTTCCAGGACCGGCAGGCCCGCGGCCGAGGCGATGCGGCCGATGTCGTCCACCCGCGCGTCGGGCACGCTCCAGTGCCCGTCCGCGTGCTCCTCGGCGTGGTGGCCGTGCCGGGCGAGGGCCGACTCCAGGACGGCGGGGTCGGTCGTGCGGATGCGGACGCGGGGCTGCACGCGCGCGTGGATGAAGTCCCGCATCGGGGTGTCGGCGAGGAGCCGGCCCCGGCCGAGGACGACGAGATGGTCGGCGAAGGACGCCGTCTCGTTCATCAGGTGGCTGGAGACCAGGACCGTGCGGCCCTGTGCCGCGAGCCGGCGCAGCAATGCCCGGATCCACACGATGCCTTCGGGGTCGAGGCCGTTGGACGGCTCGTCCAGCATGACCACCTCGGGGTCGCCCAGCAGGGCGGCGGCGATGCCGAGCCGCTGGCGCATGCCCAGCGAGTACGTCCGCACGCGGCGCCGGGCCACCGACGCCAGGCCCGTCTCCTCCAGCAGAGCGTCGACCCGCCGGTCCGGGATGCGGTTGCTCGCCGCCAGGACGCGGAGATGGTCGCGCGCGGTGCGGGAGCCGTGCGCGGCCTGCGCGTCGAGCAGGGCGCCCACGTGGCGCAGGGGTTCGCGGAGCGCCGGGTAGGGCCGTCCGCCGATCGTGGCGGAACCGGCGGCCGGCCGGTCGAGGCCGAGCACCAGCCGCATGGTGGTGGACTTCCCGGCGCCGTTCGGGCCGAGGAAGCCGGTGACGCGGCCGGGCAGCACGCGGAAGGTGAGCTGGTCCACGGCCCGCCGGTCGCCGAACTCCTTGGTGAGGTCCTGGACGTCGATGCTGGTCATGACAGCAGCGTGGCGGCCGGTCCGGGGTGCGGTCTTCCCCCGGCGGTGGAGATCGTATCCCCCGTGCGGGGGAGGCTCGCTGATGCTCCTATTGATCGTCAAGCACTCTGAGGCGCGAGGCGCAAGGTTGCTTGAACGGATCCAGCTTGGAACGGCGAGGCGCGTACGGTTCCCGAGGTTGCGGCCACGCCGAACTCAGCGCCTTCTGAACAGTCCGCCAGCCCACCCGGTACTTGCGCTCCAGCGCCCGGTTCGACATGCCCTCGCGAGCGTCACGCCGCAGCGCGTCATACAACTCGACCTTCGACTGACCAGGCGGCATCGGCGGTGCTCCTTCACTGAGCACATTCACCTTGCCACCGCAACCCCGCGAGTGACACTACTTCTCACGAACAACTTCCCAGCTAACCAGCCGGTGACATCCACTCAGACGGACAACTGACAACCCACAAACACCGTCAGAGCCATCCTTGCGAAAACCATTGGTGCCCGGCTTGCTCCGCTGATGGACTGACGTCCTACCGTGAGTCTGCCGCGTGACGGAGGCAGTGGTTGTGACAGGCTATGACGTGCTTGCCGAGGTGTACGAATGGCTCATCTCGGATGCAAAGTTGCCTCCAGCCGAGTTCGCTGCGTCGTTCGACGACGTCCTCAATCTCCTGCCGTCGAACGCTCACGTCCTCGACTGTTCGTGCGGAACCGGACAGTTGGCGGTTGGCCTCGCCGGTCGTGGCATGCAGGTTGTCGCAACTGACGCCAGCGAGGCGATGGTTCGTCGGACTGCAGAGTTGTCTGAGGAGTTCGGGGCATCCGTCCGGGCCGTACGGGCGAACTGGGCAGAGTTGCCCGACCATTTCCAGGACAACACGTTCGACATGGTGTTCTGCGTTGGCAACTCGCTTCACCATGCCGCGGGCGCGACCGGCAGGGGTGCTGCTCTGGAGTCGATGTCACGGCTTCTGCGCCCCGGCGGGCGCTTGGTACTCACATCCCGCACTTGGGAACTCGTGAGGGCCAGAGGCTCCCGGCTGGAGATCAGTGACCGACTCGTCCGCCGGAACGGTCGCGATGCCGTCGTGGTCTACCGCTGGGAGATTGCGCCGCATTGGGAGGAGGAGCACCACATCGAGATTGCGATCGCGCAAGTTGATGCGACCGGGTTGGTTCTTGTCCGCTCGGAACTGCTGTCCTGCTGGCCCTACCGGTACGAGGAACTCGAAGTCGAGCTGCACCGGGTCGGACTCCAAACGGAACTGAGCACGTTCGATCTTGAGGCCGAGAACTACATGGTGGTCGCGAGCAAGGTATGAACACCGGACTCTCAGTCCCTGGCCGGACCGCGCGGTTGCTCGCAGGACGCTTGCGCCCTCTCATCGGTGCGGGTTCACGTGGTCAACGCAACGCCTCGGACGAGGAGTGCTCGTCGATCAGACGGCGGTAGATCGGGGGTGACGGTGTGGCGCTGTTTCCTGGTCGCGTCCAGATCAATGAGCAGGATCTCGTCGATCAGCAGCGTGAACGGATCCAGCTTCGACGGCCGCGCCGAAGCGGTTGTCGTGCGTGGCTGCGGCCAAGCCGAGGTCAGGGCCTTGTTGACCGTGCTCCAGGTGACGCCGTACTTGCACTGCAACACCCGGTTCGACATGCCATCGCGGGAGTCGCGCCCAGCGCGGCGTACAACTCGACCTTCGACTGGCCCGGCGGCATCGGGGGTGCTCCTTTACTGAGCACATCCAGCTTGACACCGCAACCCCGATGGCGACGTCAGAATTCGCGAACATCTTTCTGGGCCATCGCCTGGTGCCGTCAGCTTTCACGAACAACTGACGTCACCAACTACCGACAGAGCCAGAATGGGAGAACCAGAGCCTCGACCGCTTCCTTGAGGCCCTTGCGGCATGGATACATGACTCTCCGGGCCGGTACCAGAACGTCGGGAAGGAACTCCCGGAAGGTGGGGACTGGACGTTCCTGGCCAGAGCGCTTCAGGCCGCCACTGTCTACGAGTGAAATGTTCGCGTCGAAGGGTCAGGCCGCATGGAGCCGGTCGCGGTAGGCGTGAGCGAGGGATCCCGCGTTCGAGGGTGGAGACGGTGGGCCGGCCAGAGCCCGAAGTGACGGGCGGCCGCGGTGAGCGTGATGTTCTTGGACTGGCGCAGGGGCCGCAGATCGGCAATGCCGGGGACGGCGACCGTGGTGGTCAGGCAGCGGAACATCTCCCGGGCGATGGCCCGTTTCAGGAGCCGGATGATCTCCTTCTTGGTTCGTCCGGCTGCGGTCTGCCGGGCAACGTAGTCGCGGGTGCGGGAGTCGCTGGACATACGGACCAGGGCGATGCGGTAGAGGGCGGCGTTGGCTGCCCGGTCACCGCCGCGTGAGAGTCGGTGCCGGTTGGTTCTGCCGCTGGAGGCGGGGACCGGTGCGGCGCCGCACAAGGCGGCGAAGGAAGCCTCGGTGCGCATGCGGTCGGGGTTTCCTGCGGCTGTGACCAGGAGCTGGGCGGCGGTGTCGGGGCCGACTCCGTAGGCGGCTCGCAGGCCGGGGTTGTGGGCGGTGACCTCGCCATCCAGGGTCTTGGTCAGCTCTTCGTGCTCCGCGTCAGCTCCTTGACACGCCGGGCAAGACTCTTCAGAGCGGTGAGGACCGCGACATGGACGACGTCCCCGGTCGGTCGCAGCCGGGCCAGGGTGTCGGTGCGGTCCGCCGCTTTGAGCTGCCCGTACTTGGCGCGGATGGTCTCGGGCGCGGTGAGGAGAAGGTGGGAGATCTGGTTCAGGACGGCGGTGCGCGCCTTGACGGCGGAACGGGCGGCGTTGTGCAGGGCGCGTATGCCGGCGACGGTGTCGTCCTTGGGCGCGCTGGATGCCCGTCCAGACAGGGCGGCGCTGGCAGCGGCGTAGGCGTCGATGGGCTCGGACTTGCCGACGCGGCGGCGTTCGGCCCGGTCGGGCCGGTTGACCTCCACGACGTCAAGGCCCGCCGAGCGGGCGGCGCGGGTGAAGCCGGCCCCGTAGGAGGAGGTGCCCTCCACGCCGATCGCGGTCACCTGGCCATGGGCGTTCAGAAAGGCCAGGGCCGCAGCGTATCCGGCGGCGGTGGTGCTGAACTCGGCGTCCGCGAGGTGGCCACCGTTGTCGCTGATCACCGCGACGTGAATGGTGTCGGCATGGGAGTCGATCCCCGCCGAACACGTCCTGGTCCACGGTGTCCTCCACGACCTCTGATGTCATGCTGATGGTGCCTTCCCAACCGAAGGTGGGCACCGGCCGGGTGGCGCAGACAGGACATTGAGGGGGCTTCTGGCCAAGCTCCTGTCAGGTCATGTTCCGCCCGGCCGGAGCCATGAGAACAGGTCCCGGCGGCCGGACAGAACAGCGGCAGGACAGCCCAGCAGGGCGTCAGTCAGTGCCCGAGCCACGGCCACCGGAACCTGAGTATCAGCATCCATGTCAGTGCCCGCTGGCACGATGACGCCATGGTCCGCATGCTGGGCCCGTTCGCGCGGGCGGTGACGTACACGCGGTGGCTGCATCTCTGCATGGCCATCGTGTGGCCGGCAATGTGGCTGTTCGTCGACGAGGCGTGGTGGACCGTGGGCACGGCGACCGTGCTGCTCGGGCTCGCGGGCCTCGTCCCCGCCATGCGGGTCGTGGAGGGGTTCCAGGCGCGGCTGCTGCTGACCGGCCGTCGGAACGGCAGCGACCGCGCGGAGATCGTGCTCACGCCCTCGGCCACATGGGGCGACCGCGGGCGGCTGGTGGTGTGGCTCCAGGCGCGGCTGTTCCTCGGCACGGTGGCGTCGCACCTCTGCGTGCAGCTCCTCCTCCTCGCGGTGGACCTGGTGTCGACGGCGCTCGGCGGCGAGCGTGCCGGCGGTGCCTGGCTTTCCGTCGGGGGGCATCACCGGTGGCACGCCCTGCTCGCGCCCCTGCCCCTGGTCCTGGCGGCCGTCGTCGTGGTCGGTTCGGGGCACCTCATCACGGCGATCGCCCTGCGCCTGCTCGGCCCTTCACCCGCCGAGCGGCTCGCGGCACTGGAGGAGCGCACGGAACAGCTCCTGGAACGCACGCGGATCGCCCGCGAGTTGCACGACTCGATCGGTCACGCGCTCACGGTCGCCGTCGTGCAGGCGGGCGCCGCTCGGGCGGCGGGCGATCCGGCCTTCACCGATCGCGCCCTGGGCGCCATCGAGGAGGCCGGCCGGGCCGCCCTGGAGGACCTGGAGCGGGTGCTCGGTGTCCTGCGCGAGTCGGAGAAGCCGGTGAGCGGCAGACCGACCCTCGCGGACGCCGGCCGTCTGCTGGAGTCGGCCCGTGTCTCCGGGGCGAAGGTCGACGCCGAGGTGACCGGCCCGGTGGAGACGGTGCCCGGGCCGGTGTCCCGGGAGGGCTACCGCATCCTCCAGGAGTCGCTGACCAACGTGCTGCGGCACGCTGGGGCGGTCCCGGTGCGCGTCCGTGTGCACGTGGCCGAGGACACCCTCGTCCTCGCGATACGCAATCCGCTGCCCGGCGGGACACCCGGCTCCGGGCGCGGCAGCGGTCTGCGGGGAATACGGGAACGCGCGGCCCTGCTGGGCGGGCGGGCCCGGACCGGGCCCGCTGACGGCGACTGGCAGGTCCATGCGGAACTGCCGCTGAGTTGATCTACGCTGGCCGGATGCCGGTCACCGTTCTCCTCGTCGACGACGAACCCCTCGTGCGCGCGGGTCTGCGGGCCGTGCTGGAGGCGCAGCCCGACATCGAGGTCGTCGGGGAGGCCGCGGACGGGGCGGCGGTGATCCCGCTCGTGCGCCGGCTGCGGCCGGACGTGGTCGCCATGGACGTACGGATGCCGCTGCTGGACGGTATCGAGGCCACCCGGGCGCTGCTGCGGACGGTCGACGATCCGCCGCGGATCCTCGTGGTGACGACCTTCGAGAACGACGAGTACGTGTACGAGGCGCTGCGGGCCGGGGCGGACGGGTTCCTGCTCAAGCGGGCCCGGCCGGCCGAGATCGTGCACGCGGTGCGGCTGATCGCCGAGGGCGAGTCGCTGCTGTTCCCGGCCTCGGTGCGGCAACTCGCCGCCGAGTACGGCGACACCGGCGGGAACCGTGCGGCACGGGCCGTGCTGGAGCGGGCCCGGCTGACCGAGCGTGAGGCCGAGGTGCTGCGGCTGATGGCGCGGGGTCTGTCGAACGCGGAGATCGCCGCCCGGCTCGTCGTGGGGACCGAGACCGTGAAGTCGCACGTCAGCGCGGTGCTGGCGAAGTTGGGGGCGCGGGACCGCACCCAGGCGGTGATCGCTGCGTACGAGTCGGGGTTCGTGGCACCGGGCTGATCGGCGAAGGGCCGGTGCCCGCCCCTCGCCGGGGTGTGCCGGGTCGCAGTACGATCCGGCCAACACGCGCACGACCTGGGAGGACGGACGGTGGGGCGGCTGACCGGCGGGGACCCCTCGCTGCTGCGAAGGATCAACTCCGCGGTGGTGCTGCACGCGCTGCGTGCCACGGACTGCGCGACGCTCACCGAGATCACCCGGGTGACGGGGCTGTCCCGGCCGACCGTCGAAGGCGTCGTCGAAGGGCTCATCGAAGCCGGGCTGGCCGTCGAGCAGGCGGCCGAGGAGGGCGCTGCCCGGAGGCAGGGGCGCCCGGCGCGGCGGTTCAGGTTCCGGGCGGAGGCCGGGCACCTGCTGGGGCTGGAGATCGGGGCGCACCGGGTGGCCGCGCTGCTGTCCGACATGGACGGGCGGGTGATCGGCGCCCAGGCCAGGGAGGTGCCCGAGACGGCCGCGGCCGACGAGCGGCTGGAGCGGCTGCGCGGGGCGGTCTCCGAACTGCTGCGGCGGGCCGGGGTCGCTCGCGGGTCGCTGCGGGCCGTGGGCGTGGCGACGCCCGGGATCGTCGAGGCCGACGGCACGGTGCGGCTGGGCACGGCGCTGCCGGGGTGGACGGGGCTGCGGCTGGGCGAGCGGCTGGGCCGGTCGTTCAAGTGCCCGGTGCTGGTCGAGAACGACGCCAACGCGGCGGCGGTCGCCGAGCACTGGAAGGGCGCGGCCACCGAGTCGGACGACGTGGTGTTCGTGCTGGCGGGGCTCAGCCCGGGCGCCGGCGCGTTGATCGGGGGCCGGCTGCACCGCGGCTACGGCGGGGCGGCCGGCGAGATCGGCGCGCTCCATCTGCTGGGCCGGGAGGTGACGCCCGAGACGCTCCTGTCCACCACGCACGAACCCCTCCACCCCCTCGACGAGCAGGCGGTCGCCGGGGTCTTCGCGCGGGCACGCGAGGGCGACCAGGGGGCCCGCGCGGCCGTCGACCGCTTCATCCAGCGCCTGGTCCACGACGTGGCGGCCCTCGTCCTCGCCCTGGACCCGGAGTTGGTCGTCATCGGCGGCTGGGCGGCGGGGCTGGACGGCGTCCTGGCCCCCCTCCGCCATGAACTCGCCCGCTACTGCCTGCGCCCCCCGGAGGTGACCCTCTCCGCCCTCGGAGACGCGGCAGTGGCAACAGGCGCCCTGCGCCTGGCCCTGGACCACGTGGAGGAACAGCTCTTCGCGGTGGAGCAGCGCCCCCTCTAGGGGCGCGGGGCTGCGCTGATGTGCGGTTCCGCCGCGTGGGCGCGAAAAGCCACAGCGCGCCGGCAGCCCCCGCACTCCGCACCCCTACGGCGCCAGGCTCAGGACGCCTGCTTCTGAAGCCCGGCGTGGATCTCCACGCTCCCCGAGTCACCGAAGGTGAGTCGGCACGTGTCAGCGCGATACGTCGCCACCGACAACGCGGCCGTACGCCCCCCGGCGACGAACCGCGTGGTCACCACCAGCACCGGCGCCCCGGGCAGCCGGTCCAGCTCCTTGGCCTCGTCGGCCCCGGCGGAGCCGAGCTCCACCGCGTTCTCCTGCCGCTCCGGCTCCAGCCGCTGCAGCTCGTGCAGCACCGCACGCGCGCGGGCCGCTGCGGACGGCGCGTCGATACCGGAGAGCTCGGGCACCGAGGGCTGCGGGATGTAGAGCAGCTCCGCGGCCACCGGCCGGCCGTGGGAGACGCGGGAGCGCCGCACGATGTGCACGGACTCGTCGCGGCCGGTCTCCAGCGCGTCGGCGACGGCCGGCGGCGGCACGGCCGCGGTGCAGTCGGCGGGCTCCCAGGCGTCCTCGGGGCCGCCCGGCCAGGTGTGCGGGCCGGTGCCGAGGGAGACGCCCACGCGGGGCGGCGCGACGGTCGTTCCTACACCGCGGCGGCGCTGCAGCCTGCCTTCGAGTTCGAGCTGCTCCAGGGCTTGGCGGAGCGTGGCGCGGGCGACGCCGAAGCGGGCCGCGAGATCGCGCTCGTTGGGCAGGATCTCCCCCACCGAGAACTCCGAGTCGAGCGCTTGACTGAGCACGGTCTTGAGATGCCAGTACTTCGGTTCCTGCACCGATTCCAGCTGCGTGGTCCCCACCCTGTCCTCCGCAATCGCCGTGGTCGGCAGCGTTTCAGCGCCCTTGTTTATTAAAGGTTGTTGCACTTCTCTGCGACCATAGGGCGGCCCTGATCCTTGGTCAAGACCAATGGCCGGGAACGTTCACGGGCCGGTGCCACGAGGCCGCGGACCGCCCCCGGCGACGCGTCTAGGCGGCCAGCGACCGCAGCTTGTCGGGGTTGCGGACGACGTAGACCGCCTGCACGCGGCCGTCGGCCACGTCGAGCTGGAAGACGGAGTCGGGCTTGCCGTCGGACAGGATCAGCGCGGCCGGGCCGCCGTTGAGTTCCAGGAAACGCACGGACAGGCCCGGGAGGCCCTTCTGCGCCGCGCCGACGAGGAAGCGGACCACCTTGTCGGCGGTCTGCAGGACCCGCAGCGGCGCCCGCGACGTGCCGCCGCTGTCGCCGACGAGCCGGACCTCCGGGGCGAGCAGCGCCATCAGGCCCTCGAGGTCGCCCTCGGCCGCCGCGGTGAGGAACTTCTCGGTGAGGTCGCGGCGCTGGGCTGGGTCGACCTCGTAGCGGGGGGGGCGCCGCTCCTCGACGTGCTTGCGGGCCCGCCCGGCGAGCTGGCGCACCGCCGGTTCGCCCCGGTCGAGCATGGCGGCGATGTCGGCGTACGGGAAGCCGAAGGCCTCGCGCAGCACGAACACGGCCCGCTCCAGTGCCGACAGCGACTCCAGCACGACGAGGACGGCGAGGGAGACGGAGTCGGCGAGCACCTCCCGCTCGGCGGTGTCCGGCACGGTGTCGCCGAAGTCGGTGACGCAGGGCTCGGGCAGCCAGGGGCCGACGCAGGTCTCGCCGCGGGCCTTGATCTGGCGCAGCCGGTCGACAGCGAGGCGGGTGGTGATCCGTACGAGGTGGCCGCACGGTTGGCGCACGTCGCCGCGGTCGCCGCCGGACCAGCGCAGCAGGCCTCCTGGACCACGTCCTCCGCGTCGGCCACGCGTCCCCGCATGCGGTAGGCGACGCCCAGCAGGACGGGACGGTGTGCTTCGAAGACGTCGGTCGCGGTCTCGGCGGCCACGGCTCCATCCCAGCCCACCGATGCGGCCCTGTCCAGGCGGAATCACCCCTTCCCGGACAGAATGGCCGACAGGACGCCGGTCATCGGCGGCACGGCTGCGGAGGTGGCGATGCGGTACGCGGTGCTGGGTACGGGTCAGGTCGGGCGCACCCTCGGCGGACGGCTGGTGGAGCTGGGGCACGAGGTGCGGCTCGGGTCGCGCACCAGGGACAACACGGCCGCCGTGCAGTGGGCCGCCGCCGCGGGCCCCGGAGCGAGTGTGGGGACGTTCGCGGAGGCGGCGGAGTTCGGGGAGGTCGTGGTGAACGCGGTCGGCGGGCGCGTGGCGCTCGCCGCGCTGGAGGCGGCCGGGGCGGAGAACCTCGACGGGAAGGTCCTCGTGGACGTGTCCAACCCGCTGGCGTTCGAGGAGGACGAGCTGCGGCTGTCCCCCGTCGGGTCGGACAGTGTGGGCGAGCAGATCCAGCGGGCGTTTCCGCACGCGCGCGTGGTGAAGTCGCTCAACACGGTCAACTGCCGGGTGATGGTGGATCCGGCCGGCGTGCCGGGCGAGCACAACGTCTTCGTCTGCGGGGACGACCCGGGCGCCAAGGAGCAGGTGACGGCGCTGCTCGGGGAGTTCGGCTGGCCGGCGGACCGGGTGCTCGACCTCGGCGGAATCCGGGCGGCCCGGGCCGTGGAGATGTGGCTGCCCCTCTGGGCCGGCTTGTTCCGGAAGTTCGGGCACGGGGAGTTCAACCTGGAGGTGCGCCGGGCCCGATGAACGGCCGGCGGGAGGACGCGGCGACACACATGGGGCTACCGGCGGGTAGTAATTGCTGACAAGCTGTCTACAGCGTCCGTCAGCGAGTACAGCCGAGGAGCACCCCATGTCCGCCACCGTCTCCTTCAAAGTCGCCTCCGCGCAGGGCGAGCAGAGCGTGACCCTGTCCTACACCCGCCGGGGCAGCGGCGAACCGCTGCTCCTGCTGCACGGCATCGGCCACCACCGGCAGGCGTGGGAACCGGTGATCCCCGCGCTGGCGGCCGAACGCGACGTGATCGCCGTGGACCTGCCCGGCTGCGGTGAGTCTCCGGCACTCCCGGACGGCATGGCGCACGACCTGCCCACGATGAGCACGGTCCTGACGGCGCTCTTCGGGGCGCTGGAGATCGAACGGCCGCACGTGGCCGGCAACTCGCTGGGCGGCCTGCTGGCCCTGGACCTGGCCCGGGCGCAACGCGTCCGCTCCGTCACCGCCCTGTCCCCCGCCGGGTTCTGGAACGCGGCGGAGCGCCGCTACGCCTTCACCGTGCTGATGACGATGCGGCAGATCGCCCAGCGGATGCCGCTGCCCGTGGTCGAGCGGCTGGCCCGGCCGGCGATCGGCCGCACCCTGCTGACGAGCACCATCTACGCCCGCCCGGGCCGCCGTTCACCCGAGGCCGTGGTCGCCGAGACCCTCGCGCTCGCCCGGTCCCAGGGGTTCTCCGAGACCCTGCGCTCCGGCCGGACCGTGCAGTTCACCGACGACATCGTGGGCACGCCGGTCACCGTGGCGTGGGGCAGCCGGGACCGGCTGCTCATCCCCCGCCAGGGCGTGCGCGCCAAGGGCGTCATTCCCCGGGCCCGGCTGGTGCGACTGCCCGGCTGCGGCCATGTCCCGATGAACGACGACCCCGCGCTGGTGGCCCGGGTCGTCCTCGACGGCAGCCGCTGACCGGCACCGAGGGGCAGAGCCTCTAGGGTTGCCCCACATGAGGCCATCGCGGAGCGCCCGGGGCGGAGGTGCGGCGCCCGCCGCCTGGGAGCTGCTGCTCCCCGCCGCCTCGGCACCGGCACGCACGCGGGGCCGTTCCCTGCAGGAGGCGCTGCGCGAGGCGGTCCGCTCGGGCCGGCTCACGCCGGGCACCCGGCTGCCGTCGAGCCGGGATCTCGCGGCGGACCTGGGAGTGTCGCGCGGGCTGGTCACGGAGGCGTACGAGCAGCTGACGGCCGAGGGGTATCTGCGCAGTGGCCGGGGCGCCGGGACCTGGGTGGGCGCGGCCGTACGGGCCGCACAGCCGCCGGCGCACGACCTCGCTCCGCGCCCGCCCGGTGCCCGTGCGGACTTCGTGCCCGGGACGCCCGACCTGGCGCTGTTCCCGCGCGCGGCGTGGGCCGCGGCGCAGCGCGGTGTGCTGGCGGAACTGCCGCACCAGGAGCTGGGCTACCCCGATCCGCGCGGATTGCCGAGGCTGCGTACCGCGCTGGCCGAACTGCTCGTCCGGCGGAGGGGCGTGGTGGCCGACCCGGAGCGGATCGTGGTCGTCTCAGGGGTGGCCCAGGCGACGACCCTGCTCGGCTTCGCGCTCCACGCGCGCGGGGCGCGCACGGTCGGCGTGGAGGACCCGGGCAGTCCCCAGCACGACACGCTGTACGGCGCGGCCGGGGTCACCGCCGTGCCGCTGCCGGTGGACGACGAGGGAGTCGCCCTGGAGCCGCTGCGATCCTCGGGCGTACGGGCCGTGGTGACGACTCCGGCCCACCAGTTCCCCACCGGCATCGCCTACTCGGCCCGGCGTCGCGCCGAGTTGCTGGACTGGGCGCGGTCGGTGGACGGCATCGTCCTGGAGGACGACTACGACGGCGACTTCCGTTACGACCGTGCTCCCGTCGGCGCCCTCCAGGGCCTCGACCCGGACCATGTGGCCTACACGGGCTCGGTCAGCAAGTCCCTCGCGCCGGGCCTGCGGCTGGGCTGGGTGCTGGTGCCGGAGTCCTGGGCTGAGGAGGTCGTCGAACGCAAGCGCACGATGGATCTCGGCCACCCGGCCCTCGACCAGGCCCTGTTCGCCCGCTTCCTGGAGCGCGGCGACTACGACCGCCAGTTGCGCCGCTGCCAACGCGCCTACCGCGACCGGCGTGACGCGCTGGTCGACGCCCTGGACGCGCACTTGCCCGGTTCGCAGGTGTCCGGGATCGCCGCGGGCCTGCATGTGATCGCCACGCTGCCGGGACGGTACGGGCCGCAGGAGCGGTTCCTCACGCGCATGGCGGAGGCGGGGGTGGCGGTACGCCCGCTGTCGGCGTACGCCCACTCGCGTTCCGGGTCCGACGGGGCCGGGGAGGTGCAGCTCGTTCTGGGCTACGCCCATGTGCCACCCGCCCGGATCGCCGACGGTGTGCGTCTGATGGCGGAGGCTGCGGCCGGGTGAGCCGACCGGTTCGCAGGTTCCCTCACCCTGCGGTCAGTTGTTCACTTGGGGTTCGTGTGTGCGCCGCGGCGTGCCAGTAGGTGTGGCTCTGCACACTTGGCCGGATCCCGTCCCTGGAGGCGTATCCATGTCTCACCGTCCGTTGCCCGGGCGCCGTGGCGTCCTGCGTGGCTCCCTCGCCGCGTCGGCGGCCCTGTCCCTGTCCACCGTTCCCGGCGCGGCTCCCGCATTCGCGCGCTCGGGGCGCCCGACGGCGGGGTGGGGTGTGCAGGCGGGAGACGTGACCTGCGACTCCGGGCTGGTGTGGGTGCGCTCCGACCGGCCGGCCCGGATGATCGTCGAGACGTCGGCGACCGAGTCGTTCCGCAACCCGCACCGATGGCGCGGCCCGCTGCTGGGCCCGGGCACAGACTTCACCGGCACGACACGGCTGCGCGGCCTGCCGTCCGGCGAGCAGATCCACTACCGCGTGCTGCTCGCCGACCCGGACGACCCGCGCGGCACCGGCGAGCCGGTCACCGGCACCTTCCGCACGGTGTCCGCCAAGCGCCGCGACGGCGTGCGGTTCGTCTGGTCCGGCGACCTGGCCGGGCAGGGCTGGGGCATCAACCCGGAGTTCGGCGGCTACCGCATCTACGACGCCATGGGCGCCCTCGACCCGGACTTCTTCCTGTGCAGCGGCGACAACATCTACGCCGACGGCCCGATCACCGAGACCGTGGCCCTCCCCGACGGCCGGACCTGGCGGAACATCACGACCGAGGAGAAGGCGAAGGTCGCCGAGACGCTCACCGAGTTCCGGGGCAACTTCCGCTACAACCTGCTGGACGAGAACCTGCGCGCCTTCAACGCCCGGGTCCCGTCCATCGTCCAGTGGGACGACCACGAGGTCACCAACAACTGGTACCCGGGCGAGATCCTCAGCGACACCCGGTACACCGAGCAGCGCGTAGACGTGCTCGCCGCCCGCGCCCGGCAGGCCTTCTCCGAGTACTTCCCGATCTCCACGCTGCGCCGCCCCGACGGCCGGGTCTACCGCGTGCAGCACCACGGCCCGCTGCTGGACGTGTTCGTCCTGGACATGCGCACCTACCGCAACGCGAACTCGCCGGACAACCAGCCCACCGACGCGCAGGGCATCCTCGGCCGGGAGCAACTGGAGTGGCTCAAGCGCGAGCTGTCCCGCTCCCGTGCGGTGTGGAAGGTGATCGCCTCCGACATGCCGATCGGGCTGGTCGTCCCGGACGGTCAGAACATCGAGGCCGTCGCCCAGGGCGACCCCGGCAAGCCGCTCGGCCGTGAGCTGCAGATCGCCGAACTGCTGCGGTTCGTCAAGCACCGGCGGATCACGGGCACAGTGTGGCTGACGGCCGATGTGCACCACACGTCGGCGCAGCACTACCTGCCGTCGAAGGCCGCCTTCACCGACTTCGAGCCGTTCTGGGAGTTCGTCTCGGGCCCGCTCAACGCCGGTGCCTTCCCCGCGAACACGCTCGACGGAACCTTCGGCCCGGACCGCGTGTTCGTGAAGGCGCCGAAGACCGCCAACGTCTCCCCCGCGGGCGGCTACCAGTTCTTCGGCGAGGTCGACATCGACGGCCACAGCGGCGAGCTGACGGTGCGTCTGCGGGAACAGGACGGCACCGTGCTCTTCACACAGACGCTCCAGCCGGGCCTGGTCGGCCAGTAAGTACGGAGCGCAACGTTTGAAGCGTTGACAAAGGGGGCACACTTGCCTTTTTACCCGCCGGTCACCGTGCGTTCGCGATCACGCAACACCGTTCCGTCACACTGGGTGCATGACGCGAGAAGTGACCCGAGTGACGCACCCTGACGACAACTGCCGCCCCGCCGCCTCGTGGCAGCGGGTCGCGGCGGCGTTCCACGCCTGGCGGACACGACGCCAGGAACACGCACCACCGACGAGTGATACCGGGTCCCCGGCACCGGAACCGGTGCCGGGGGCGAACACGCTGTGGCGGATGCGGACCACGGTTCAGGACGAGCCGGGGTCACTGGCGGCGTTGTGCGTCGCCCTGGCCGGGCGGCGCGTCGACATCCTGAGCCTGCAGACGCACCCGCTGGCCGAAGGCACGGTCGACGAGTTCCTGCTGCGGGGCCCGGCCGGCCTGCCGGCGTCCGCGATCACCACGGCCGTCGAGTCGGCCGGAGGCGCCGACACCTGGATCGAGCGGGCCGACGCCCACGACCTGGTGGACGCGCCGACCCGGGTCCTCGGGCTCGCCGCCCGCACCGCCCTGGACGCTGCGGAACTGCCTTTGGCCCTAAGGCAGTTGCTGGGACGGTGCACGATCCGGTCCCGGCCCGCTCCGTTGGGAGGCCGGGCGCCGGGGGGCCTTGCGGTGGAGGGGGCTCTCGACGACACGGTGATGCGGCTGCGCGCCCCGGAAGGCGGAGTGATCACGGTGGAGCGGCCGTATCTGCCGTTCACGCCGACCGAGTTCGCCCGGGCCAGGGCACTGGTGGAACTGGACGCCCGGCTCGGTCCGCGCCTGCCGCACGCACGGGACGTGCTCACGCTCGCCGAGGGCGGCGACATCACCGTGCGGCGGGCCGACACCCGTGACCTGGCGGCGGCCCGGGCGATGCACGAGCGCTGCTCGGCGCGCACGTTGAAGCTGCGCTACCACGGGCCCGTCGGTGACGCCGACCGGTACCTCAACCACCTGCTCAGTCCCCGCTACGGCCGCACCCTGGCCGTGCAGACGGCCTCCGGCCGGATCGTCGGGCTGGGTCACCTCCTCTGGGACGGGGACGAGACGGAGGTCGCGCTGCTCGTCGAGGACACCTGGCAGCGGCGGGGCGTGGGGGCGGAGTTGCTGGCGCGGCTCGTGGCCATGGCCGTGGAGGCGGGTTGCTCCAGCGTGTACGCCGTGACGCAGGCGTCCAACACGGCCATGGTGGCCGCCATGCGCGGACTGGGACTTCCTCTCGACTACCAGGTCGAGGAGGGGACGCTGGTCATCGCGGCGCGGCTGGGTGAGCCCGTGGCGGCGGGTGCGGAGGAGTTCGGCAGCGCCTCCGCACCGTAGGGGCGTGCGTCAGTGGGCGGCTGCGGGTGCGCTGTGGCTTGACGCGCAGTTCCCCGCGCTCCTGAAGGGGCGCCGCAGCGCCTGGTCCAGATCCGACCACAGATCCTCGACGTCCTCGAGACCGACCGACATGCGCAGCAGCCGGTCGCTCACCCCGGCTCCCCTGCGGTCGTCCTCGTCGACGATGCGGTGGCTGATGGAGGCCGGGTGCTGGATCAGGGTGTCCACGCTGCCGAGGCTCACCGCCGGGGTGATCAGACGCACGCCGGCGATGACCTCGTGCGGGTCGCCGTGCACCTCGAAGGCGATCATGGCGCCGCCGATGCGCGGGTAGTGCACCCGTGCCACTCGGGGGTCGGCGGTCAGGCGGCGGACCAGTTCGGCGGCGGTGGCGGAGGCGGCCCGGACCCGGACGGGGAGGGTGGACAGGCCGCGCAGCAGCAGGTAGCCGGCCAGGGGGTGCAGGACGCCGCCCGTGGCGAAGCGCACCTGGCGCAGTCGGCCCGCGAACTCCTCGTCGCAGGCGACCACGCCGGCGAGGACGTCGCCGTGGCCGCCGAGGTACTTGGTGGCGCTGTGCAGGACCAGCCGGGCACCGTGCTCGGCGGGGCGCTGGAGGACGGGTGTGGCGAAGGTGTTGTCCACGAGCAGCGGTACCGAGCCGCAGGCGTGCGCCACGGCCCGCAGGTCGACCTCGGCGAGCGTGGGGTTGGCCGGGGACTCGACCATGACCAGGCCGGTGTCCGGACGCAGGGCGTCGGCGACACCGGCGGGGTCGGTCCAGGTCACCTCCGAGCCCAGCAGCCCGGCGGTCAGCAGGTGGTCGCTGCAGCCGTAGAGGGGGCGCACGGCGACGACGTGGCGCAGGCCCATCGAGGCGCGGGCGAGCAGGACGGCGCTCAGTGCGGCCATGCCGCTGGCGAAGGCGACCGCCGCTTCGGTGCCCTCCAGGCGGGCCAGGGCGGTCTCGAAGCGGGCGACGGTCGGGTTGCCGAGCCGCCCGTAGACGGGCGGGCCGTCCGGCTCGGCGCCGGTGGTGGCGAACGCGTCGATGCGGGCCGCCTCGCCGCGGCTGTCGTACGAGGGGTAGGTGGTGGACAGGTCGATCGGCGGGGCGTGCAGACCCTGCCGGGCGAGGTCGTCCCGACCGGCGTGCACGGCCTCGGTGGCGAGGGCTCGCGGTGCGGTGCGTATGTCGTCGTGGGCGCGCGTGCTCGTTGTGTCCATGTCCATGATGGGCAAGGGTGAACATCGAACGGGCTGCCGGGTGAGTACCCCGTGCTACGTTCGGCCGATGGCTGAATCTGTCGTACTGGATCCGGTGGATCTCCATCTGTTGCGGCTGTTGCAGAACGACGCCCGGGCGACGTACCGGGACCTCGCCGCGCAGGTCGGGGTGGCGCCGTCGACCTGTCTGGACCGGGTGACGCGGCTGCGCCGCTCGGGGGTGATCCTCGGGCACCGGCTGGAGCTGAATCCGGCCAAGCTGGGGCGGGGGCTGGAAGCCCTGCTGTCGGTGCAGGTCAGGCCGCACCGGCGGGAGCTGGTGGGGCCGTTCGTGGAACGGATCCGGGCCCTGCCGGAGTCGCGGACGGTCTTCCATCTGACCGGCCCCGACGACTACCTGGTCCATGTCGCGGTCGCCGACATGGCCGATCTGCAGCGGCTCGTGCTGGACGAGTTCACCGCACACCGGGAGGTGGCCCGGGTGGAGACCCGGCTGATCTTCCAGCAGTGGGAGTGCGGGCCGCTGCTGCCGCCTTCGCCCTCGGCTCAATCCGCGTGACGTGCGCGGCCCGTCGTACGAGGATGGCCGCATGTCTGAGATCAAGAGCCCGCTGCCCCGTGAAGTCGCCGACGCGTACGTCGACGAGCTCGTCGCCCTCGATCCGATCACCGGCACGTACCTCGGCGACAAGGAGAGTTCGAGCAGGCTGCCCGACACCTCGCCCGCGGGGCAGGAGGCACTCGCGGAGCTGGCGCGCCGGACGCTGGCCCGGCTGGACGAGGCCGAACGGCTGCCCGGCGCGGACAGTGACATCGAACGCCGGTGCGCGCGGCTGCTGCGCGAGCGGCTGGGCGCCGAACTCGCGGTGCACGAGGCCGACGAGAGCCTGCGGTCCGTCAGCAACCTGAGCTCCATCGCCCATGCGGTGCGGCAGGTGTTCACCGTGACGCCGGCGCAGACGGAGGAGGACTGGACGGCGGTCGCCGAGCGGCTGCGCGCGGTCCCGGCCGCGCTGGAGGGCTACCGGGAGTCCCTCGCGCTCGGACTGGAGCGCAAGCTGTACGGCGGGCCCCGCGCCACGGCCACGTTCGTGCAGCAGCTCGGCGAATGGGCCGACGCCGACGGCGAGGGCCACGGCTGGTTCGAGCAGTACGCGGCCGCCGGCCCCGACTCCCTGCGGTCCGAGCTGGACTCCGCCGCCCGCTCGGCCACCGAGGCCGTCGTCCGGCTGCACGACTGGATGCGGGACGTGTACGCCCCGGCGATCGAGGGCGCGCCGGACGTGGTGGGCCGGGAGCGGTACGCGCGCTGGGTGCGCTACTTCAACGGAACGGACCTCGACCTGGACGAGGCGTACGCCTACGGCTGGTCCGAGTACCACCGCCTCCTCGGCGAGATGAAGAGCGAGGCCGAGAAGATCCTGCCGGGCGCCGGCACGCCGTGGGAGGCGCTGGCCCACCTCGACGAGCAGGGCACGCACATCGAGGGGGTCGACGAGGTCCGCGACTGGCTGCAGGGCCTCATGGACGAGGCGATCAAGGCGCTGGACGGCACCCACTTCGACCTGGCCGAGCGGGTGCGCCGGGTGGAGTCGCGCATCGCCCCTCCGGGCAGCGCCGCGGCCCCCTACTACACGCCGCCGTCGGACGACTTCTCCCGCCCGGGCTGCACCTGGCTGCCCACCATGGGCGAGACGCGCTTCCCGGTCTACGACCTGGTGTCGACCTGGTACCACGAGGGCGTGCCGGGCCATCACCTCCAGCTGGCCCAGTGGAAGCACGTGGCGGAGAACCTCTCCCGCTACCAGGCGAGCGTCGGCATGGTGAGCGCCAACGCGGAGGGCTGGGCGCTGTACGCGGAGCGGTTGATGGACGAACTGGGCTTCCTGACCGACCCGGAGCGCCGGCTCGGCTACCTGGACGCGCAGATGATGCGGGCCGTGCGCGTCATCATCGACATCGGCATGCACCTGGAGCTGACGATCCCGGACGACTCGCCCTTCCACCCCGGCGAGCGCTGGACGGCCGAGCTGGCGCAGGAGTTCTTCGGCTCGCACAGCAGCCGTCCGGCGGACTTCGTGGAGAGCGAGCTGACCCGCTACCTGTCCATGCCGGGCCAGGCCATCGGCTACAAGCTCGGCGAGCGGGCCTGGCTGCTGGGCCGCGAGAACGCCCGCGAGCGGCACGGCGACGCCTTCGACCCGAAGGCCTGGCACATGGCCGCACTGTCGCAGGGGTCCCTCGGACTGGACGATCTGGTGGACGAGTTGTCCGCCCTCTGATCAGCGCCGGAATCCGCCCTCGGAGCTGATGACCTCACCGGTGATCCGGCCCGCCCCGTCGGTCGCGAACCAGGCGACGGGGCGGGCCGGGTCGTCGGGCATGCCCCACCGGCCCGAGGGGAAGCGGGCCGCGACGGCGTCGTAGTGCTCGCCGGTCAGGTAATCCGTGTCGACGGGGCCCGGGTTGACGGTGTTGACCGTGATGCCCCGCTCGGAGAGCGTCGTCGACGGGGAGCGGGTGATCGAGGCGAGGGCGCCCTTCTGGAGGGCGTAGGCGATCTAGCCGGGCATGCCGCCCGCGATGTCCTGACCCGAGGCCATCATCATCACGCGGCCTCCGGGGCCGGGCGGCCTCAATCGGGCGTGCGCCTGGACGAGCAGCAGGACCGCGCGTGTGTCGACCGACCAGTGCCGGTCGAGCATCGCCGCGTCGATCTCGTCCAGCGAGCCGTCGAACCCGCTCTGCGCGTGGTTGGCGACTAGTGCCGCGACGTCCGCCGAGGGCGTCGGCCGCCCTGCCGACGAGTTCGGCGGGTACGGCCGGGTCGGCCAGGTCGCCGGGGCCCGCGACGATCCGGACCGCCGGCCGCGTCGCGGACGGACGCGAGGACGTCCTCGGGGCGGTCCGCGCCCCAGGGCTGTTCGGCGTCGCGCGGGACGTGGTGGTGCAGTTGGACGCTCGCGCCGTACGCGGCCAGACGGCGGGCCACGGCGTGTCCGATGCCGCCGCGGCGGCTGGCGCCGGTGACGAGCGCGGTACGGCCGCGCAGCGGCATGGGGTCGCGGCGCAGTTCCTCGGGGGCGGGGTGGCGAAGGCGGGGCATGGGCTCATGGTGATCGGAAACGGCCGGTCGGCGCACGCTCTTCTCCCGGCCGGCAAGGGGCGTGCTGCCCTACCTCCGCGCGAGCAACCGGAGCCGGACCAGGCCGAGCCAGGTCTCCGGACCCGGCTGGGCCGTTGCCGCACGGACCGCGTACCTGCCCGGCTCCAGCACGACCCGCATCTGGTCGGACCCCGAGGGGTCCGTGCCGGGCCAGGCGGCGTCGAAGAGCAGGACCGCGCCCGGGACGTCCCAGTACACCTCCGGCTCCCAGTGCGCGGCGTCGACGGCCGACTCCACGCTCGCCAGCAGTTCCTCCTCGGAGTCGCCGGCCCGCCACCGCACGAACACGCCGTGGCCGGGCAGGTAGGCGGTCGCGGCGGGTTCGTCCCCCAGGACCAGCGCGGTGGAGTCGCCGACCGGGAGGAGGCCGACGTGGCCGTCCACCTCGCAGGCCCGGTCGTAGTCCGAGGCCGTCTCCTCGCCGTCGGCGCCCGCCCAGAACGGCAGGACGGTCTCCGGTACCGCTATCAGCGGCCCGCCGCCCGACTCCACCCACTGCACCGCGCCCGGCTCCGCGTATCGCACCATGGCGCAAGAACCTACAGGGTCAACTCGCTTCACAGGAGCAGGGGTTCAGCAGCCGCAGTCACCGGCGCCCACGGGGGCCGACAGGGATCGGGGTCGGCGAGGGCGAGGGCCGCGGGCTGTGAACGGCTCGCATGTCTCAGAGCCCCTCCTGCCTGGCCGGTCCGAGGATGCGGGGGCGGGAGCGAGTCAGACCGCCGCCGCGGAACCCGGGCCGGACTCGTGTCAGGACGAAGATCGCCCCAGCGCAGCCTGCCCGCCGTCCCCACAGCCACGGCAGTGTCGGTCGTGCTGGCGGCGGTGCTTCACCTGTCGGCCGGTGGGACGGGCTCAGCACGCCCGGAGGTATGGCCGGCCCTGATGCCGACTCCCTCCGCGAGGGCACACCGACTGCGCGTCGCGCTCCGCCACGCCGGAGAGTGGTTCCCGCACGTTGTGGCCCGTCCGCCCTCGTCGGTAGTCGCAGAGATGAAGAACCGCCGACGGCCCGGCCCGCGGGGACTCTTCACCTCAGTTCCGTGAAACCGGTGTCGTGGGTTACGGGGCAGAGACCCTGTCGCTGCCGTCCCGGTGCTCAGACACGTGCAAGGAGAACAAGGCGTGCGCCCCCTCCACCAAGACCTTTACCTCCACATCGCCCGGCGAGTCACCGGCTATGAGCGGCACGTCCGTGGTGCCTGTCCCGTCCGAAGCCGTCGTCACCCGGACGGGGGAGCCACCGTGGAAGTCGGTCCCGGTTCCTTCGGGATCGTCGACGAAGAAGCTCACCATCCGGCCTCCGACGGGTTCGCCGTCGGCGGCAGCCATGACGGCGAGAGGAGCGAACTCCGTCTCCGGCTCCACTCGTTGGCCATCACCCGTGACCAATGTCAACGCAACCATCCTCGATCTCCTCTGCTTTCGATGACGCCGCCCCTGTCGTACGTCGGGGCCTGCGGGCGGATCGGGACGAACGCCCAGCTTCCGACAGCCACCACCGACCCGGTGGTCACTGTCCTCAGAGCCCTCGCAGTGGCACGCGGCGGGCCCAGGGCACTCTTGATTCCGACGGCGTCCGCTACACGCCACGGACGCAGTGGCTCCACACGACGGGACCACTCACCGGCGTGACGTCAGGAGCCGCTGCTCGACACGTCGCCGGAATCGGTGAGCCGGCCGAGCCGCGATGCCTGGAACAAAGGGTGCGGAACCCGCGAGGTGCCCAAGGCCCACAGCCCGGCCGGCCGACCGCTACAACGGTCCACCCACAGGTCCCCTGCTCCGGCGGCGGTAAACAGGGATGGCGGCGAGAGACCCCGGTCGGCCCAACGGATCCTGACCTGCTCGTCGTACAGGGGCCGAACGGCCCGCGGACGCCGCCGAGCGAGGGCGGGCACGCTGTGTCGATACCGGTCCGGCGTTTGTCTACGTCGCCGGTGGTCACGATCCCATCGCGGATCTCGCGGAGTTCCCGTCCGCCATCGGGCACTCATGCCCCCGAACCCGCGTCCGCCGCCGGTGACCGGCGCCGGACGCGGACATGGCTGAGAAAAGGCGGGGAAGGCCGGGTATGCCCCCCCCGAAGAGGGGAACCGGGGAGGACGAAGCGCCGGGCCATCCGGCCCGGGCCGCACATCCCCTGTTGTGACGTCCGAGGGAGGCGACGTGGAATCCGGCGACATCCCCGTCCTGACGAAGATCTCCGAATCCCGCCAGGCGATCACCGCCGCCGACGAAGATGTCCGGGGCCGGAAGGTGACGGACCGTTCGGGCAACGAACTCGGCAAGGTCGGTGACCTGCTCGTCGACGAGGAAGAGCGCAGGGTCCGCTTCCTCCTCGTGGAACACGGAGGGTTCCTCGGCATCGGTGAGAAGAAGAGCTACATCCCGGTCGACGCCGTGGCCGACGTGACCGAGGACCGGGTGCGCATCGACCGGACCCGGGACCAGGTGGTCGACGCGCCCGAGTACGACCCGGAGCTGGTGGACCGCACCGAGTTCTACGACCGCGTCTACCAGCATTACGGCTACGCCCCGTTCTGGGGGTCCGGCTACGTGTATCCGCCGTTTCCCCGGCTGCCCGGCCAGCCGTGATGTCCCCGGCCGTCCGGCGGGACAGCGGATCGCGCGCTCAGGCCGCTCCGCGGCATGGGCGGGACATGCATCTGCTGCGAACGGGCGTCGTGAGCGTGAGTGTCCTTCTGGCGGCCGTGGCATGTAGGGAAGGCGCCGCCGGGCGGTCGGCGCCGACGGCGTCCGCCGCCTCGTCCGCCACTTCTGCTTCGAAGCCGGCGGCGGCACCCGCCAGGAGAGACGGCACCACCCCGTCCGCCTCGTCTACCACGCCGCCCTCCCGATGCACCGGTGGCCGGCTGAGCCTGTCCCTCGGCCGGGTCTCGCCGGGCGCGGGCAACCGCTACGTCCCCCTGGTCTTCACGAACACGGGCACGGAATCCTGTTCACTGAACGGCTATCCCGGCGTCACCCTGCTCGACTCCGCCGGCGACCGCATCGGCGAACCCGCCCAGCGCCAAGGCCCCGACGCCCCGACCGTGACTCTGGAACCCGGCGGCAGCGCCTACGCCGCCCTCCACACCGTCGTCGAGGGCGTGACGGACAAGCCCTGTTCGCCTCGCGCCGCACAGGTCCAGGCCTACCCGCCGGGATCGACCTGGGCCTTGCGGACACCAGCGAACTCGTTCCGGGTCTGCGGTGACATCTTCGAGGTCAGTGCGGTCAAGCCGGGCAGGCACCCCTGACCCGGAATCACACCGGCGACTTTGGCCGTTGCGCCCGGTCAACGGGATTCCTGCGCCTCGACACCCTTCCCGGTCCCGTGCCCGGCCCGGGCGAACGTCCGCGACTTCCTCGTCCGGGCAGCCCGACGCGGCTACGCACGAAAGCTCCTCGTCCCCCACCGAGGAAGGCCGGATCCTGCCGGCGTCGACGAAGACGTCCACTGGGACGTCCTCCAGCACTGCCTGCACGACGACCAGCTGCAACCCGACGTCAGGGTCGCGGTCGCGCCGGTCCACCTCTATGTCGAGCCGCTGAGCCGGATCGTCTCTCACCAGTAGCGACATCCGACCTCGTCCCACGGGCAACCGACTCGTCCTCGGCCGCCGGTCCCGCACTCTGCCCCACCGCTCGGGACCTGGCACGTCACTCGGGCTCCGGGCATATCGCACGCTCTGTATGACACTCCCCGCCAATTCGCCGTCGCCCCCGTGCGCACACCGGCTACTCCGCCTGCCCGGTGTCGCGTCGGGCCGCCGGGCGGGTGTGGACGTACAGTTCGCGGCGGTCGCCGACGTCGAGGTGCTTGGGCATCGGGAGCTCGTAGCGCACCGGGCGGTGGTGGTCGGCCAGTTGCCGGGCGGGGTTGTAGACGCGGTTGAACTTCCACAGCATGCGGGCGAAGTTGGTCTGTCCGCGGGCGAGGTTGCCGCCCAGGACGCGCAGGGCGCCCATCGCGGTGCGCAGGCCGAGGTGTTTGCGGTTGATGACCGCCTGGGTCCTGACCAGCTCGCGGTAGAAGACGTCCAGGGGCAGAGTGGTGGGCACCACGGCGTGCTGGATGTCGAAGAGCCGGTAGTCGCGGGTGGTGAGCCTGCGGGATTCGGTGTGCCAGATCTCCGTTCCGGGGTAGGGCGTCATCACCGTCAGGTGCACGATCTCCGGGACGCTGAGGGCGAACTCCCGCACGACACGGAAGCGCTCCTCGTCCCACGCCGGATCGACGATGAGGTTGATCGCCACGTTGATCCCGAGCCGGCGTGCCACCTCCAGGGCGCGGAAGTTGTCGTCGGGGCTGACGCGCTTGCGGTACAGGTCCAGTCCCTCGGCGTCGATGGCCTCCATGCCGAGGAACATGTACTTCAGGCCGAGCCGGGTCCAGCGCTGGAAGACCTCTTCGTTGCGCAGCAGCACGTCGCTGCGGGTCTCCAGGTAGTAGTGCTTGCGGATCCTGCGGCGTTCCAGTTCGGCGGCGATGGCGTGGCCGTGCTCGGGCCGGATGAAGGCGACGTC
>NZ_JBHVCP010000033.1:0-92024 GCF_042803315.1 Streptomyces sp. NPDC057424 | reverse complement strand
CACCCGGTTCGGGTGGCCGCCCCTTTGAGGTCACTCACTGGGTTCGTACACCGTCGGCGTACGAACGGCAGGGTTACTTGCCCTTGGCCGCTTCCTTGAGCTTCGAGCCCGCGGAGACCTTCACGCTGTAGCCGGCGGGGATCTGGATGGGCTCGCCGGTCTGCGGGTTGCGGGCGGTGCGAGCGGCACGGTGGGTGCGCTCGAAGGTCAGGAAGCCGGGGATGGTGACCTTCTCGTCGCCCTTGGAGACGATGTCGCCGACGACGTCGGCGAACGCGGCCAGCACGGCGTCGGCGTCCTTGCGGGTCACCTCGGCGCGGTCGGCCAGCGCGGCCACCAGCTCACTGCGGTTCATGTTGTTACTCCCGTGTTCATCTTGCCGTTGAGGCGTCAGATCGAAGCCGATGCTGCCAGGGTCCTCGATGAGTCCCCGGACCCGGGTCCGTCGTCAGACCCTCGCGCCCAGGGACGCATCCTGCCCCTACCTGCGGCGGGAAAGCCAATCCGGCACCGGCAGGAGTCGTGAGAACACCCTTGGGGAGTCACACGAAAAGAGGGCCTGAGCCTGGCGCCACGATAGCTGCGCTGCTGACAGGGTTCTTGCGACGCGCCGGGTTCCGGGCCGCCGTGGGGTTACTCACAGTCCCGGCCGACGGCCCCGGTCCCCCGAGGGGGACCGGACGGCCTCGGCCTCAGACGCCGGACGGGCTGCCCGCCGCCGCGCCGACCGCCTTGGCGGCCTCCCGCACGGCGCCGGCGACCGCGCCCGCGACCTTGTCGTTGAAGACGCTCGGGACGATGTAGTTCGGGTTCAGCTCGTCCTCGGTCACCACGTCCGCGAGGGCTTTCGCGGCGGCCAGCATCATCTCGGTGTTGACGGTCCGGGACTGCGCGTCCAGCAGACCGCGGAAGACACCCGGGAAGACCAGCACG
Source organism: Streptomyces sp. NPDC057424 (assembly GCF_042803315.1). Taxonomy (NCBI): domain Bacteria; kingdom Bacillati; phylum Actinomycetota; class Actinomycetes; order Kitasatosporales; family Streptomycetaceae; genus Streptomyces; species Streptomyces sp. NPDC057424. The sequence goes on along the minus strand of NZ_JBHVCP010000033.1, from coordinate 91,091 downwards.
TTGTTGATCTGGTTCGGGAAGTCCGAGCGGCCGGTGGCGACAACGGCTGCGGTCTGGCGGGCGATTGCCGGGTCGACCTCGGGGTCCGGGTTCGCGAGCGCGAACACGATCGCCCCGTCGGCCATGGCGGCCACGTCCTCGCCGTCGAGAACGTTCGGGGCCGAGACGCCGATGAAGACGTCGGCGCCGTGCACGGCCCCCTTGAGGGTGCCCGTGAGGCCCTCGGGATTGGTGTTGTCGGCGATCCAGCGCAGCGCCGAGTCCGGGGCGGCGTCCACCAGGTCCTCGCGGCCCGCGTGCACGACACCGTGGATGTCGGCGACGACGGCGTTCTTGACGCCCGCCGCGAGCAGCAGCTTCAGGATGGCCGTACCGGCCGCACCGGCGCCGGACATGACGACGCGGATGTTCTCCATCGCCTTGCCGGTCACACGAAGGGCGTTCGTCAGGGCGGCGAGGACGACGATCGCGGTGCCGTGCTGGTCGTCGTGGAAGACCGGGATGTCGAGGGCCTCGCGCAGCCGGGCCTCGATCTCGAAGCAGCGCGGGGCGGAGATGTCCTCGAGGTTGATGCCCGCGAAGCCCGGGGCGATCGCCTTGACGATCTCGACGATCGCGTCGGTGTCCTGGGTGTCGAGGCAGATCGGCCAGGCGTCGATGCCGGCGAACCGCTTGAAGAGGGCCGCCTTGCCCTCCATGACGGGCAGCGCGGCCTTGGGGCCGATGTTGCCCAGGCCCAGCACGGCGGAGCCGTCCGTCACGACCGCAACGGAGTTGCGCTTGATGGTGAGGCGGCGGGCGTCCTCGGGGTTCTCGGCGATCGCCATGCACACGCGGGCCACGCCCGGCGTGTAGACCATGGACAGGTCGTCACGGTTGCGGATGGGGTGCTTGGACGCCATCTCGATCTTGCCGCCGAGGTGCATGAGGAAGGTCCGGTCCGAGACCTTGCCCAGCGTGACGCCCTCGATGCCGCGGAGTTCCTCCACGATCTCGTCCGCGTGCGCGGTCGACGACGCCGCGATGGTGACGTCGATACGGAGCTTCTCGTGACCGGAGGCGGTGACATCGAGGCCGGTCACCGAGCCTCCGGAGGACTCCACGGCGGTGGTGAGCTGCGAGACGGCGGTTCCGCTCGCGGGCACCTCCAGCCGGACCGTCATCGAGTAGGAGACGCTGGGCGCCGTTGCCATGGCCGACTTCCTCTGCTTTCACCTGACGCTGAGTTGTGCCGTCCGATCGTCGCACCTACCGCTGAGTAGCAGGTAGCCGCCCTCAATTGCGAACGTTTTGTTCGCGGAACGGGCCGACAAAAAGAGACCCACGTCACGTGGACGTGGGTCTCTTCGGAAGTAAGCGGCACCGGCCCGCCATGCTCGCCTCGCGGCAAGTGGTCGCTCGTAGCGACGAAGGTTGGGCCCGGGGGCTTGGATCGAGCCGGTGCCACATCCAGGCTAACAAACAGATCCCGTAAGGCCATTCCCGTACCGGTAGTTCATTTCGCCGACAAGTGGGTAACGGGCCTCAGTCCCTGAGCAGGTCCGGAACTCCCGCCGCGTCGGGCTCGTCCCGGTCGGCCGAGACGACCGTGAGCTGCTGGGTGGCCCGGGTCAGCGCGACGTAGAGGACACGCAGGCCGGCCGGGGACTCGTCGGCGATCTCGGCCGGGGAGACCACGACCGTCGCGTCGTACTCCAGGCCCTTCGCCTCCAGACTGCCGAGGGCCACGACCCGGTCGCCGAGGCCGGCGAGCCAGCGGCGGGCCTCCTCGCGGCGCTGCATGGCGACGACCACGCCGACCGTGCCGTCGACGCGCTCCAGCAGCCGGGCCGCCTCGTCGCGGACGGTCGCGCCCAGCGTGTCCTCGACGACGGTGAAGCGGGGTTCGACGCCGGTCGAGCGGACCGCCTTCGGCGACACGGAGCCGGGCATGGCGAGGGCGAGGACCTTCGAGGCCAGCTCGGCGATCTCGGCCGGGTTGCGGTAGTTCACCGTGAGCTCGAAGCGGCGGCGGGGGCGGGTGCCGAGGGCCTCGTCGCGGGCCTGGGCGGCCTCGTCCGGGTCGGACCAGGAGGACTGGGCGGGGTCGCCGACGACCGTCCAGGTGGCGTGCCGGCCGCGGCGGCCGACCATGCGCCACTGCATCGGGGTGAGGTCCTGGGCCTCGTCGACGATGACGTGGGCGTATTCGACGCGCTCCTGAGCGAGGCGTTCGGCGCGCTCGCGCTGCGACTCCTCGCGCACCGGCATCAGCTCCTCCAGGCCGGTGAGCTGGTCGAGCGGGTCGAGTTCGCGCTTCCTTCGGGGCCGGGCCGGGGCGCCGAGGACGGCCTGCAGTTCGTCGAGCAGGGCGATGTCGTGGACCGTGCGGCCCTCGCGCCGCAGCGAGCGGGCGACCTTGCGGACCTCGCCGGGGTTGAGGATCCGGCGGGCCCAGCGGCCGAGGCGCCGTTCGTCGGCCATGGCGTCCAGAACGGCCGCGGGGGTCAGCTCCGGCCACCAGGCGTCGAGGAAGCCGATGAAGGCGTCCTCGGAGGTGATGTCCTCGTCGAAGGAGGACCGCAGCTCGGCCGCGAGCTCGGGGTCGGTGTGCCGGCCGGCCGCGCCGGACTGCTCCCACAGGGCGTCCAGGAGGAGCTTGCGGGCGCGGGGGCGCAGCAGGTTCACCGGGGCGGTGCCGCCGAGGGCGGCGCGGCGGATGCCGTCGAGCTCCCGGGCCTCCAGTTCCAGGCGGCGGCCGAAGGCGACCACGCGCAGCCGGGCCGGTGGATCGTTCAGCTCCAGGGCGCCGCGCGCGGCCTTCCGCAGCACCTTGAGCATGCGGGAGGAGCCCTTGGCGCGGGCCACGGACGGGGAGTCGTAGAGCGTGGCCTCGCTGCCCTCGACCAGGGAGCCGATGGCGCGGATGGCGACCTGGCCCTCCTCACCGAGGGAGGGGAGCACGCCCTCGGTGTAGGCGACGAGCAGCGGGGTCGGCGAGACGATCAGGATGCCCCCGGCGTAGCGGCGCCGGTCCTGGTAGAGGAGGTAGGCGGCGCGGTGCAGGGCCACGGCGGTCTTGCCGGTGCCGGGGCCGCCCTCGACGTAGGTCACGGAGGCGGCGGGGGCGCGGATGACCAGGTCCTGCTCGGCCTGGATGGAGGCGACGATGTCGCGCATGGTGTGGCTGCGGGCCTGGCCGAGCGCGGCCATCAGGGCGCCGTCGCCGATGACGGGCAGCTCGTCGCCGTCGAGGTGGGCCGTCAGCTCGGGGCGCATCAGGTCGTCCTCGACACCCAGCACCTGGCGGCCCTTGGAGCGGATGACGCGGCGGCGGACGACGCGGCCCGGGTCGACCGGGGTGGAGCGGTAGAAAGGGGCGGCCGCCGGGGCCCGCCAGTCGATGACCAGCGGCGCGTAGTCCTGGTCGAGGACGCCGATGCGGCCGATGTGCAGGGTCTCGGCGATGTCGGCGGTGTTGTCGGGGCGTACGGCCCCGTCCGCCGGCTCGATCGCGGTGTACGCCCCGTCGGGGCCCTTCTTGCCGTCCTTGCCGGTCAGCAGGTCGATACGGCCGAAGAGGAAGTCCTCGAACTCGTTGTTCAGCCGGCTGAGGTGGATGCCCGCGCGGAAGACCTGTGCGTCCCGCTCGGCGAGTGCGCCGGGGGTGCCGACCTGGCCGCGCCGGGCCGCGTCCTGCATGAGGAACTCCGCCTCGTGGATCTTCTCCTCGAGGCGCCGGTACACCCGGTCCAGGTGTTCCTGTTCGACGCGGATCTCCCGGTCACGTACCGAGTCGTGCACCGAACCGACCGCGCCTTGTCTCTGAGCCTGAACGGCCACCGGGCCCCCTTCTGACGTGCTGGGCAGCCGTCAACCGTACGCGAAGGGGGCCCCTGGAAGCTACGGGCGGGCCGACGGGCGCGGGACCATTTACCCCCATGGCGCCTGCCGTACGACCGGACAGGCCTACGCGTCGACCTCGACCAGCCGCTTGCCGTCGAACGTCACGACCTCGAAGTGGTCGATCTCGTTCGGCTCGAAGGCGGCGCCACCCTGGACGTAGAGGGGTTCCTTGGCCTTGTCGGACTTGGCGTCCGGCAGGCCGTAGCCCCACTCCGGGACGGACCAGGAGGACAGGGTCTCGCGCTCACCGTTCTTGCCGACCGCGATGAGGGCGCACTTCAGCGGGCCCTTGACGTTCTTCAGCTCCAGGACCATGCCCGTGCCCCAGTCCTTCTTCTGGACTGCGACGGTCGCGGAGACCTTGGTGCTCGGGTCGGTGGCCGTGATCTTGTCGGAGATGCCGTCGAAGGCCGCCTTGGCGGGGCTCGCCGCGACCGTGCGGTTCTCCGCGCCCCCGCTGTCGCCACCGCCGTTCGTCGCGACCGCGACGAACGGGCCGCCGATGATCAGCGCGCCGGCCGCGGCCACCATGTAGAAACTGCGGCGGCGCTTCTGGGCGCGGCGGTCGGCGACCTCGTCGACCAGCTTCTCGACCAGGCGCGGCCGGGGCTTCGCGGACAGCGACTCGCCGATCGCGGGGGTGCTGCCGGAGCCGGGCAGGTCGGCGAGGGCGGCGAGCATCGGCTCCATGCCGGCCAGTTCGTCGAGCTGCTGGGCGCACCATTCGCAGGTCGCGAGGTGAGCCTCGAAAGCGGTCGCTTCGGCGTCGTCGAGGATGCCGAGGGCGTAGGCACCGACGGTCTCGTGCTCGTTCGGCACCGGAGATTCCTGCATGGGACCAGACATACCCATGCCTCCCGTACCGAACCCTTGGTTACCCCCGTAAACACTCATCACGCCGTCACCCCCCGCTCCTCCAGTGCCAGCTTCATCGAACGCAGGGCGTAGAACACCCTGGAGCGGACGGTTCCGCTGGGTATGCCCAGGGTCTCGGCCGCCTCATTGACGGTACGCCCCTTGAAATACGTCTCGACGAGCACCTCCCGGTGGGCGGGCGTCAGGTCGTCGAGTGCGTCCGAGAGAGTCATCAGCCACAGCGCCTTGTCGATCTCGTCCTCCGCGGGGATGACCTCCAGCGGCGACGGGTCGACCTCCTGCGGCCGGGCCTGCCGGCTGCGGTGGCCGTCGATGACGATGCGCCGGGCGACCGTCACCAGCCAGGGGCGTACCGATCCGGTCGCCCGATTGAGCTGACCGGCGTTCTTCCAGGCACGGATGAGCGTCTCCTGCACGACGTCCTCGGCGCGCTGCCGGTCTCCGGCGACCAGGCGCAGGACATACGCAAGCAGGGGTCCGGCGTGTTCGCGATAGAGCGCACGCATCAGCTCCTCATCGGGTTCCGAGGGCTGGGACATGCGATGTCGGGCCCTCGGTGCACGTTCATTGGCCACGACGGAATCCTTGCGCACGCCCACCTCCGGTGTCCGGGGGTTCCCCCAGTCGGTCGCTCCACATGCCGTACGGACGCGAGCGGTTGGGCGTTCAAAGAGACCCGGCAGATTTCTTCGGATTGACGTGACGAGCGGGACATGAGGTCACATTCCCACCCCGCGTTCTTTACATTTCCGCCACATCGGCAAGATCAAGCCAGGCCTTCCCTACGGTGGCGTAGGTAAACGACGTGTAATCGAAATCACTTCGACAGCGCGGTCGCAGAAGTCGCATTTAGGACAGGGGAATTGAGTGCACGGACCACTCAATTCCGTTTCACGCGCGGGCGAGTGCCGCACGGCGACGATGCCGGGCGACGCGTTCGCGGTTCCCGCAGACCTCACTGGAGCACCAGCGCCTCCTGCGCCCCCGGGAGGTGTCGAGGTACACAATGGGGCAGTTGTCGCCTTCGCACTGACGCAGGGCCGCGCGGGCGACGGGGTCGGTCAGCAGCTCCACGGCGTCCCGGGCGACGGCCGCGAGCAGGGCGGCGCAACCGGGCGGATCCAACCGCCGCAGCAGTTGGCCGTCTTCGCCGCGGACCGCGCGCGGGGCCGGGGGCGCGGTGCGGGCCAGGTCGTTGACGCGGGCCAGGGCCAGGTCGTACGTCGCGACGCCCGGTCTCGGCCGGCTGCGCACCAACCGGTCGATCTGGGCACGCAGTTCACGGAAGGCCGGCAGCCAGCCGGTGTCGGCGTGGGCCAGGGAGGTGTCCGCCGGGACGAGTCCGGAGCCGATGATCCAGGCGCGCAGCACGTCGACGGAGTCGAGCCGTTCCTCCGGGTGCGTGGTGGAGAGCAGGTCCAGGCAGATCCGCCCGGCATCGAACCTCAGCTCGTAGGGGGCCGTGGCCGTACCCAGTGCCATGTGCCTGTCACCGCCTAGGGGTTCACCCCGGTCGCGAGGGCTTCGGTGAGACGCCAGTGAGAGGTCCGGTAAACCGTTCCCTCTTACATTGCCTGCCCGCCACGACGCCGGAAACCCCTCGCACACACCTCGCCGCGACGGGTGGCCTGGGGGACCCGCGCTCAGGCCACGCCCGGAGCCGGGCATCACACCCGGCGGCCGGACGCACGCGGACGCCCCGGGGGAGGAAGGCCGCTCCACCCCGGGCCGGTATCCGGCGTGTTCCGGCTCAACCTCCGGGCGGGCTCACGCGTCCGCGTACTTCGTCTCCGCGGTCGGGTCCAGGGCCAGGCGGTAGCCCCGTTTGACCACTGTCTGGATCAGCTTGGGCGTGCCGAGGGCCGTGCGGAGGCGGGCCATGGCGGTCTCCACCGCGTGTTCGTCACGGCCGGATCCTGGGAGGGCGCGCAGGAGGTCCGCGCGGGCGACGACCCAGCCGGGGCGGCGGGACAGGGCGCGCAGGAGGGACATACCGGCGGGCGGGACCGGTTTGAGGTGGCCGTCGACCAGGACGGCGTGGCCGCGGATCTCCACGCGGTGCCCGGCGACGGGGAGGGAGCGGGCCCGCGCGGGGAGTTCCTGGCAGAGGAGCTGGACCAGGGGGCCGAGCCGGAAGCGTTCGGGCTGGATCGTGTCGATGCCGCGGGACTGCAGGGGCAGAGCGGTGACCGGTCCGACGCAGGCCGGCAGGACGTCGTGGCTCAGCGCCGCCAGGACCTCGTCGAGCAGTCCGCGGTCCGCCGCCCGGGACAGGAGGGAGGCAGCGGCAGGGGCGCTGGTGAACGTGAGCGCGTCCAGGCCCCGGGAAACCGTCGCGTCGAGGAGACGGTCCACCGGGCCGATGTCCTCCGGCGGCATCCAGCGGTAGACGGGCACCCCGACCACCTCGGCCCCGCCCTCGCGCAGCGCCTCCACGAAGCCGGGCAGCGGCTCACCGTGCAGCTGGATCGCGATCCGCAGACCGTCGACGCCCTCCTCCAGCAGCCGGTCCAGCACTTCCGCCATGGACTCCGACGACGGCGACCACTCCTCCGTCAGCCCGGCGGCCCGCACCGCGCCCTTGACCTTCGGCCCGCGCGCCATGATCCGTACGCCGCCCAGCCGGGACAGCAGCTCCTCCCCCAGTCCCCAGCCGTCGGCGGCCTCGACCCAGCCCCGGAACCCGATCGCGGTCGTGGCCACGACGATGTCCGGTACCTGCTCGGTGATCTCCTTCGTCGCGGCCAGCAGTTCGCTGTCGTCGGCGAGGGGCACGATGCGCAGGGCGGGGGCGTGCAGGACGGCGGCTCCGCGTCGCTGCAGCAGCGCCCCGAGCTCATCGGCCCGGCGCGCGGCCGTCACACCCACGGTGAAACCCGCCAGGGGTCCGTGGTCCGGTCGCTGTTCTTCCTCGTACATGGCTCTCGTCCCGCATCCAGTCGTCGTACTTCGTGGGTACGGCGTACCTACATGCCGATCGAGCCTGTCAACGGCTCGTGACAGGCCCGGATCGGCTTGATGTCGCTGGTGTTACGTCACACCTCCGCGTAGCTGAGCTGCGGCTTCGCCTCGGTCGCCGAGGTGGCGTGGGTCTCCGAGGCGGCCGGGCGGCGAAGGTATACGGCCCAGGTGACCACGAAGCAGACGCCGTAGTAGGCGAGGAAGGCGATGAAGGCACCGGTTCCGGAGCCGACGGTGAGGAAGGACTGGCGCAGCGACAGGTTGATGCCGAGGCCACCGAGGGCGCCCACCGCGCCGATGAGGGACATGGAGGCGCCGGACAGCCGGCGGGCGTAGATCGCCGCGCCCTCACCGGTCATTCCCTTGGCCGCGGCCTTGGCGCGGTAGATGCCGGGGATCATCTTGTACGTGGAGCCGTTGCCGATGCCGGTGAGGATGAAGAGGGCGATGAACCCGCCGATGAACAGCGGCAGGGACTCCTGCACCGACGCGGTGACGATGACCGCGGTGGCGACGGCCATGAGCCCGAAGTTGCACAGCGTGACCTTGGCACCGCCGATCCGGTCGGCGAGCTGCCCGCCGATGGGCCGGATCACCGAGCCCAGCAGCGGACCGATGAAGGTGAGGGCGGCCGCCTGCAGCGGCGTACGGCCGAACTGGTTCGTCAGCACGAGTCCGAAGGCGAAGCTGTAGCCGATGAACGAGCCGAAGGTGCCGATGTAGAGGAAGGACATGATCCAGGTGTGCCCCTCCTTCACCGCCTCCTTGGCCGCCCCGGTGTCGTTGCGCACCGGCGCGAGGTTGTCCATGTAGCGGGCGCTCAGCACGGTCGCCAGGATGATGAGCGGAATGTAGATCGCCAGCAGGAGACGGGGGTGACCGGCACCGACGAGCCCGATGACCAGCAGACCCAGCAGCTGGACGACCGCGACGCCGATGTTTCCGCCGCCCGCGTTCATGCCGAGGGCCCAGCCCTTGAGGCGCAGCGGGTAGAAGTTGTTGATGTTGGTCATGGACGAGGCGAAGTTCGCCCCGCCCACACCGGTGAGGACCGCCACCAGCATGAAGGTGGAGTACGAGGTGCCGGGCTCCATCACGAACAGCAGTGCCGTGGTCGGCGCCAGCAGCAGACCCGCGCTGAAGATGGTCCAGTTCCGGCCACCGAAGCGGGCGACAGCGAAGCCGTAGGGCACCCGCAGGCAGGCGCCGACCAGGGAGGCGACGGCGACGAGGAAGAACTTGCCGGCGGGGTCGATGCCGTACTCGGGGCCCATGAACAGGGCGAGCACCGAGAACATGCTCCATACGGAGAATCCGATGTGCTCGGAGATCACCGAGTAGGTCAGGTTCCGGCGGGCGATGTGCTTGCCCTCCGACTCCCAGAAGGTCTCGTCCTCGGGATCCCACTGCTCGATCCAGCGAGACCCCTTCGGGGGTGTACTGACGGGGGTCGGGGCTGTCATCTCAGGCCTCCACGGTTCTCCGGGCTCAGGTCGCACTGCCAGTGGCTGGTCACGAAGGTAGGGAGGGCTCGTTTCCGGGCTGTGGCACCGGATGACCGGAAAGGGAATTTGCTCTCACCCGGTGGAGAGGGCGGATGAGAGGTCGTGTGGGTCGCCCTCTGCCTGAGGGCGGGACAGAGGGCGGGGGCGTCAGCGCTGCGGGGGCTGCCAGTGGGGGTTCTGCTGGTGGGGGTGAGGCTGGTGGTACGGCTGGCTGTACGGGCCGGGGGGGTGCGCGCCGTAGGGGCCGGGGGCGGGCTGGCCCTGGTACGGGCCCGGCGCGGGCTGACCTGGGTATGGGCCCGGCGCGGGCTGACCGGCGTACGGTGCCGGTGCGGGTGCGGGTGCGGGTGCGGGCTGACCGGCGTACGGTGCCGGTGCGGGCTGACCCGCGTAGGGGGGCGCGAGCTGACCGCCGTAGGGGCCGGGCGCGGGCTGGCCGCCGTAGGGGCCGGGCGCGGGCTGGGCATAGGGCCCCGGCGCCTGCTGCGCGAAGAGATTGCCCTGCCCGGGCAGCTGCGCCCCCGGCGGCAGATACCGCAGCCGGCCGGTCTCGTCGCTCACCGGCATGAACCCGGCCGCCTGCAACCGGGCCGCGAACTTGGCGTTGCGCTTGCGCGTCACGACCAGGCCGATCCCGAAGACCGCCATGAGCAGCAGCCACACCACACCGGCCGCGACGAAGTCGGTGGACTCGCCTCCGAAACGGAAGCCGAGGATCACACAGCCGGCAGTGACGCCCAGCGCCCCGTACCCCATGCGCTTCTCGGCGTTCTTGCCGGTGAGGTCGAAGTTGATGCGGGCCTTGAGGAGTTCGAACGCGTCCGGCACGAGGGGCGGCAGGGAGATCCCGTCGGCCGCGCCCGGGTACTGCGCCCAGTTCTGCCCGGCCCAGGCCCGGGCCTGCGGGCTGGGGTCGGGCAGAAGCAGCATGGTGAGCGCGCCGTTGCGGCCGTTGCTCTGGCGGACGTCGGCGTACTCGTAGCCGAACTGCTGGGCGATGAAGGCCAGCCGGGCGAGCTTCTTCACGGACGCCATCGGGCTGGTGAGTTCGACCGGTTCCCCGCTCGCCATCAGCCGCAGCATCTTCCGTGTCTGCCGCTTGCTCATCCCCACCGCTCCCGCCGACCACTTCGTTCACCAGCGCAACCCGGGCAGTTTTCCACAACGGAAGGGCCCGGGGGAACGCGGTCCCGTCAGGCGCGCCTCCGGCTCCCGCGAGCCCTCACCCGGGGCTCCCCCGTCGGCCACAACCGGGGCTTCTGCTTCGCCGCCAGGTCCTCCGCCCAGCCGAAGGCCAGGACGCAGCAGCCGATCAGGACCCAGACCAGGAACAGGACCGGCCAGACGCTCTCCAGCAGGCCGGGCACGTTCTGCTCCAGCACGGGGAAGCCCCAGAGCCGGTCCCACAGCGTGGCGGCGATCAGGATGCAGGTGTTGTGCCACAGGTAGATGGTCACGGCCCTCGAGTTGAGCAGCGTGATCGTCCCGGCGAAGGGGCGCAGCCGGCGCGGCCATTCGGTCCAGGACGGGCTGAGGTGCAGCAGCAGGAACACCGTGCCGAAGGACCACAGGGCCTGAGCCAGCGGCATGCTGTCCAGGTCGTTGCCGGTGCCGAAGCCGTGGTGCAGGGCGTACCAGAGACCGGCCAGGGCGATGACGGGTGCGACGGACGGCACGATGTAGCGCGGCAGCCGCCGCAGGATGCCCTCCTGGTAGGCCATGCCGAGGATCCAGCAGGCGCCGAAGGTGGAGAAGTCCGTGAGCGCCGAGGGGAACCGCTCCCCGGGCAGCGCGAGGTAGCCCTGCTCGAGGGCGACGGCCAGGGCGATCGGCGCGAGGATCGTGACGACCGGCAGGGCACGCAGGGCCTTCAGCAGCACCGGGGACAGCAGGACGTACCAGAGGTAGGCACGGATGTACCACAGCGGGCCCGCGAGGTCCGCGGCCCAGTTCTCGCCGATGAAGCCGTGGACGCCGGGCAGCCCCTCGGCGTACGGCGGGTCGCTGAGCGGGACGATCCAGAAGGTGAGGTGGAGCCACCACCAGCCGGGGTGCCCGTCCGCGTCCGGGCCCCAGCCCTGGAGGACCATGCCGGTGACGCCGACGACGCCGAGCAGCCACAGCGGGGGCAGCAGCCGGCGCATCCGGCCGCGGATCACCTGTACGGCCGGGCGCTTCAGCGAGCGGGCCATGAGGTTCCCGGCGAGCGCGAACATCACGCCCATGGACGGGAAGACCAGCGGCAGCCAGGCCCAGCCCGTCAGGTGGTACAGCACGACACGGAACAGGGCGAGGGCCCGCAGCAGGTCGAAGTACCGGTCGCGGCCGGGCTTCCCGGCGGAGGCCGGCTCCTTCGGCGCGGCCTCGGCCAGCGGGAGCGTGTGCGCGGTCATCCGACCGGCCTCCCGTCCATCTGCGGCCGGGTCTCGGCCGAACCGCCCCCGGGCAGGCCCACCGCGCCCGTGCGCCGCAGCTTCTGCCAGCGCAGCCGGCCGCCGGTGAGGGCGGTGATCCAGGACTGGAGCAGGACGACGTACATGAGCTGGCGGTAGAGGAGCTGCTGGAGCGGGAGGGAGATCAGGTGGGTCATGCGTTCCTTGTCCAGGTGGAACGCGTAGGCCGCGCACACCCCCTGCACCGCGAGGACGCCCAGCCAGGCGCCGATGGTCTTCTCGGTGGGGCCGAACACCAGCCCGTACAGCAGGAACACGTCGATCAACGGGGCCAGCAGCGGCGCCACGACCATGAACATCGACACCAGCGGCATGCCCACCCGGCCGAAGCGGCCCGAGGGGCCCCGCTCGACGAGGGACCGGCGGTGCTTCCAGATGGCCTGCATGGTGCCGTACGACCAGCGGTAGCGCTGGGACCACAGCTGCTGGACGGACTCCGGGGCCTCGGTCCAGGCGACGGCCTTCTCCGCGTACACCACGTGCCAGCCGTCGCGGTGCATGGCCATGGTGATGTCGGTGTCCTCGGCGAGCGTGTCGTCGCTCATGCCTCCGACGCGTTCCAGTGCGCTGCGCCGGAACGCCCCGACCGCGCCGGGGATGGTGGGCATGCAGCGCAGCACGTCGTACATGCGGCGGTCGAGGTTGAAGCCCATCACGTACTCGATGTGCTGCCAGGCGCCGATGAGCGAGTCCCGGTTGCCGACCTTGGCGTTGCCCGCGACGGCGCCGACGCGCGGGTCGCCGAAGGGCTGGACGAGTTCGCGGACGGTGGTCGGTTCGAAGACGGTGTCGCCGTCCATCATCACGATGAGGTCGTACCGGGCGTTGGCGATGCCCCGGTTGAGGGCGGCGGGCTTGCCCGCGTTGAGCTGGCGGACGACGCGTACGCCGGGCAGTCCCAGGTTCTCGACGATGCGGGCGGTGCCGTCGCTGGAGCCGTCGTCGATGACCAGCACCTCGATGGGGTGGTCGCTGGCGACCAGCGAACGGACCGTCTGCTCGATGCACTTGGCCTCGTTGTAGGCGGGCACGAGGACGGACACCGGTTCCGTGATGGGTTCGCCCCAGCGGAAGCCGCTGCGCCGGACGCGGCGGGCGTGCGCCACGGAGAGGATCAGCATCAGCCCCAGCCGCCCGAAGACCAGCACACCCACGACGGCGAGGCCGGCGACCAGGACCCCGGTCACCTTCTCGGACGCCTGCACCAGGAAGACCCACGCCTCGCCCTTCAGCGACTCCAGCCCGGCGACCGGGGTGTGCGCGCTGGGGGCGTCGAGGGCGGCGGTGAGGGTGCGGAAGCGGTAGCCCTTGTCCATCAGCCCGGAGACGTACCGGTCGAGGGCGGCGACGGTCTGGGAGCGGTCACCACCGGAGTCGTGCATCAGCACGATGGCACCGTTGCCGTTCTTCGGGGTGGCGTTGCGGATGATCTGCTCGGCCCCGGGCCTGCGCCAGTCCTCGCTGTCGGTGTCGTTGACGATGGTGATGTAGCCCTTGCTGCCGATGTACTCGGTGACCGGCCAGGTCCTGTTGTCCATGTTCTGGGCGAACGACGAGTACGGCGGGCGGAACAGCGAGGTGCGGATGCCGGCCGCTCCGGCCAGCGCGAGCTGGTTCTGCGACAGCTCCCAGTCGACCCGGCTCTTGCTCTGCAACGACAGGTCCGGGTGGTTGAAGGTGTGCAGCCCGATCTCGTGGCCCTCGTCGACCATGCGCTGGACGAGGTCCGGGTAGCGGGAGGCCATGGTGCCGGTGATGAAGAAGACGGCGTGGGCGTCGTGCTTCTTCAGTACCTCGAGGACCTTGGGCGTCCACTTCGGGTCGGGTCCGTCGTCGAAGGTCAGCACCAGTTCGTGGTCCGGGAGGTCCAGGCTGGCCGGCTTGCCTCCCCGGGTGTCGATGACGGGGCCGCCCTCGAGGATGTCCTTCGGGACGCGGTCGTTCGCCGTGGGCGGCCCGACGCGGTGGTCGGCGAGGACCTCGCTGTGCACGTAGCCGCGCAGCATGAGCATCGCCCCCAGCGCGACGAGAACGAGCAGGGGCAGCAACAGACGCATGGGCAGGCGCCGGCGCCTGGAGCCGCCACGGGCTCGGGACGCGGGCCCGGAACGGCGGGTACGGGATGCCATGGGTGGTGGTACTCCGGGTGGTGCGGGATGGGGTGGTACGGGGACGGAGGCCGCGGACGGTGGAGCGGGGACGGGTCCGGCCGGCCGGGGAGACTCGGCTGCGCGAGCGGGGCGGGCCGGTCGGAGCGGGTGCGCGAGGTGCCCCCGGCCCGGAGGGATCGGTTTTCTTCCGGCCGACCGGGCCGGGCCGGGCCGGGTGAAGGATTCAGGCGCCCGGCCGGAAGGGCGGTGGTGCGGCGCCCGGAGCGTCGGGCGCCGCATTGCGCGCGAACGCTGTCCGGGCGGCGACGCGCCTCGGTGGCGCGGTCTAGGCTTCGGCGGGCGTCTCGGCGACGGGCTGCGGCTCGGCCGGGCCCTCCGCGACGGTGCCTCCGTCGCCGCCGGTGCCCGTCGTCTCGGTGGGCGCGGGCGTGGGCTCGACCGTCGGTGTCGGGTCGGTGACCGGCGTGCTCGGCGGGTCCGCCGGTTCGTCCGGGGCCGGTTCGGTGGCCTTGGGGCCCGGTGCCGGGGTGGTCCGGGTCGCGGTCGGCGAGGGCTCGGCGGATGTGCCGGGACGACCGGGGCCGGCGGTGGCATCGGGGACGGCGGCGCTGGGGCCGGGCGCGGGGGCCGTGGCCTCGCCGGTCGCGGGCGCGCTGCCCGGTGCGGTGGCGCCGGTGTCACCGGTCGGTGCCGACTCGGTGGGCAGCGGCGGGGAGTCGACCTGCCCGGCCGGCGGGTTGTCCTCCTTGGTCGGCACGGGCAGCCAGGGGGCGTTGGAGTTGCCCGACAGCAGCGTGGCGACGATGACGACGGCGTAGACACCGCAGGCCAGGGCGATGGCCATGCCGATCCGGCGGAAGCGGCGGCTGCGGCGGCCCGACTCGTCGACGAAGACGGGCCGGTCGGCGGCCTCGGCCCCCGGGCCCTCGTCGGCCTGCCGCAGGAAGCCGTCCCCGAGCTGCACGGCGTCGAGCTGGACGGTGACCTCGTGCGGGTCGTGGGTCTGGCCTGGCGCGTCGGAGGCGTCCGCCGACGGTTCGGCTTCGGCTTCCTCCTGCCAGGGGTCGCGGACCGCGGTCCGGTGCCGCGCTTCCGCGGCGAGCGAGTCGGCCTCGCCGTCGCTCTGGCGGGGAATGCCGCGCAGTATCTCCGTCCCGGCGGGCAGCCGCCGGCCGGTCGTCCGGAGATCACGGCCGGGGTGGACCTGCGTGGCTCTCCCGTCACCGACTCTGCCGTCCGACGGGAGTTCCCCGGTAGCCGTCGCGGCCTCGGGCCACTCGGGTTGGGCGTCTTCTCGCCACTCTTTCACGCGCACGCACTTCCCCCCACGGGATGGTTCAGGGTGCGCTAGCGACCTGAGCACCCGCCGTCGGATCGGGCCCCCACCCGTCCGAGCGCCCCCCCACTTACCACACCGTGCTCAGGCGTCGAATGTAGCGCACGCGCAGGTTTTGTGTGGGCGCCGTATCGAATCGTGTCAACCGTGAGACGCCATGAGGACATCGTCTCCGGCCGGCACCCAGGCACCCGCGGGCCTGCGCAGCCAGCCCATTTCCGCAGCCAGGCGGGCTGCCGCCCGGCGCAGCGCGTCGAACGCGGGGTGGACCAGGCCCTTGCGCCACACCAGGGAGACGGGGGACATCGGGACCGGGTCGACCAGGGGCCGGACGACCGTCGACGGCGGGGCCGGGAACTCCACGACGGCCAGGATCGGGTTGCGCGTTCTGGCCATGATCCGCTGGAACTCCTCCTCTCCGACGGCCAGCGGCGCGGGTGGCGCGATTTCGATGCCCCGCCCCTCGAACAGCAGCCGGGCGAGCCCGGTCCACTCCGGCGTGCGCGGGTTGCCGGCGCCCGCGTAGACGCTCTCGCCGGCCAGCTCGGCGAGCGGCACGGACTCCCACGCGGCCAGCCGGTGGTCCTCAGGTAGTACGACCGCCATCGGTTCGAACCGCACGGGCTGGTGGTCGAGCCCGGCCCGCAGCGCCGGGTCCAGTCCGGCGAACCGTCCGAACGACGCGTCCAGCCGGCCGGCGAGCAGTTCACCGGCGGCTCCGGTCAGGCCGCTCTCGTAGCGGGCCATCAGCTCATGGCGAGGGGCGAGTTCACGCGCCTCGTGCAGTACACGGCGCGGTGTGACCAGGCCCGGGGAGTTGAGGTCGACCAGCAGCGGCCGGGCCTGGTCGAAGGCGGCGAGCAGCTCGTCCTGCGCCCGGAGCACCCGGCGGGCATACGGCAGCAGCCGCTCCCCGTCGGGGGTGAGCGTCACCTGCCGGGTGGTCCGCACGAACAACTCGGCCCCCAGCTCCCGCTCCAGCCGCCGCACGTCCCTGCTGAGCGCCTGCTGAGCCACGTGCAACCGCACGGCGGCCCGCGTGAAGTGCAACTCCTCGGCAACGGTGACGAAGGCACGCAGAAGGCGGGAGTCGAGGTGCGCGGGCATGCGGTGAACCTACAGCGGCCGGGGGCACCGGGAGCGGGGCCGCCGGGAGCCGGGGCCGCCGGGGGCCGAGGGGCGGTGGCGTCCGGGGATCGGGGGCCGGGTGGCGACGGGGTTCAGGGGCCGATGTCCCTGCGGGGTGTCTCGCCCCCGCCCGTTCGCATGCCGTCCGCAGTCCTCTGGCCGTCCGCGACCCCCGCCGGGGCGGCCTGACCCACCCGATGACGAGGTACCGACCGCATCGGTGGCCTGGTCAGGGTGATCTGACGGACGACCTGCTGGAAGCACGCCAGGGCGGCGAGGCCGGGCAGGGCGGCCGCCGCGGTGCCGAGGATCGTCCGGGGCGCCTGGACGACGCACAGCAGTACGGCGATGCAGGAGAAGACCAGGACCACGCACCAGGAGTGCACGGCACGGCGCTGGTGCAGCGCGGCCCGCAGTACGGACAGGGAGCCCACCAGCCAGGGCCCGTACACCAGCAGGGGCCACCAGGTGCGCAGACCCCGCGCCGCGGGAGACACGGCGACCAGGCGCAGCGGGTCGTAGGCGACCATGCCGCTCAGGAGGCTCACCGCGGAGGCGATGACGGCCGCCAGGGCGGCGACGAGGAAGCTGGTGGTGCGGAGCACGCCCGCGGCCTTGCGGGTGCGGACCTTGCGGTGGCGCCGGGGGACGTCCCGGACGGGCGGCAGTTCCTCGGTGATGTCCTGGAGTCGCCGCATGTGGGTGCCCGGGGCGGAAGCCGGTGCCGGGTCCGCGACCGAGGCCGGCACCGGCGCCGGCGCCGGGACCCGGTTTTCGTCCCGGGGGCCGGGAATCCTCGCCGCCTGCTCCCCGAGGGCCTCCTCGAGGATGAACGCCAGTTCCTCGGCGGGGTCCCAGGTCGGGTCCGGAGGCGTCAGGGGAGTGATGAAGTCCCGGTCCGGAGCCCGATGCCGTCCGGTGCCCTCTACTTTGTCGTACATACCGTGACCCGACTATTCGGCAAGCGCGAAAGCGGGCCAATCCGTCGCACTGATCCACCGTCGGGCGAGATCCTTTTCCAAGGTGCTCATGACGTTGATGAAATCACGCAGAACCGGCTCGCTCACCTGCAACGTGACCGGGCAACCCCCTCTGGTGAGCGTCCCGTTGACTGTCGCCGACGAGTGCGCTGGAGCGGGAATGTAGGTGTACGGGCCGAGCGTTACCGCCCAGCCGTCTTTCCTGGTCGCCTCGGTCATGTACCGACTAACCGTCGGCCCACTTCGGCGGATGCGCGGCAAACGAGTGAAGGATTTTCCCGAATGAGCATCTTTTCCATGCGCCATGAGGAGCATGAGGAATCTCTATATCTCTGTATGAAGAACAAGGAGCGAATGTTTTCCGCCATGGCGTTTCGGCCTTCTGGTCACGGATCCACAACCCGGGTGCGTGACTGCGCACGGAACAGGTGTTGGACCGCTTGATCATCCCGGGGCGACGGTGGAGGCATGCCGCGACTCTCCCCGTACCGCCGCCTGTTCCGCCTCCCGGGCGCCCGCGCGTTCACCGCAGGCAACCTCATCGCCCGGCTGCCGATGGGCATGCTCAGTGTCAGCGCGGTCGTGATGATCGCCGGGACCCGGGGCTCGTACGCCCTCGCCGGTGCCGTCACGGCGACGGGACTCGCGGCGACCGCGCTGGCCGCGCCGTGGATCGCGCGGCTCGTCGACCGGCACGGCCAGGCCCGGGCCGCCCTGCCCGCCACGGTGATCGCCGTCCTCGGTTCCCTCGCCCTGCTGCTGTGCGTGCGCCACGACGCCCCGGACTGGACCCTGTTCGCCTCCTACGCCGCCACCGCGACGACCCCCAACACCGGTGGCATGTCCCGGGCCCGCTGGGCACATCTGCTGGCCGGGGACCCGAAGGCGCTGCACACCGCCAACTCCTTCGAGCAGGCGGCGGACGAACTGTGCTTCATGCTGGGCCCGGTGCTCGCGGCCCTCCTGTGCGGAACCCTCTTCCCCGAGGCGGGCACCCTCGTGGGCGCGGTGCTGCTGCTGACCGGCATGGTCCTGTTCACGACCCAGCGCGCGACGGAGCCCCCGGTCCGCCCGCACATACCCGGCAGGGCGCCCCTGCGTGCCCCGGGCATCCCCCCGCTGCTCGCGGTCTGCCTGGCGATGGGCGGCGTCTTCGGCGCGACGGAGGTCGTCACGCTGGCGTTCGCCGACGCGCAGGGGCGGCAGTCGGCGGCCGGGGCCGTGCTCGCGCTCCAGGCCGCGGGCTCCTGTGCGGCGGGCCTGCTGTACGGCGCCGCGAAACCCACCGGGCCGGCCGCGGCCCGGCTGCCCTGGTGCGTGGCCGCGATGGCCGCGCTGCTGGCGCTGCCGCTGCTGGCCGCGGCCCTCACCGGTTCGCTCCTCGTCCTGGCGGCCGCACTGCTGGTCTCCGGGATGGCGACGGCCCCGACGATGGTCACCACCATGACGCTGGTCCAGCAGCGCACCCCCGAGGGCCGGCTGAACGAGGGCATGACCCTCGCGGTGACCGGTCTGCTCGGCGGCATCGCCTGCGGTAACGCGATCGGGGGCTGGACGGTGGAGCACCTCTCGCCGACGGCGGGTTACGTGGTCCCGGTGACGGCGGCGGCCGTAGCCCTGGCGTTGTCCCTGCGCAGCGCTTCGAATCGCTTCACCAAGTGTCTCGCATCCCATTGACGGCCTCACGCCACCCGCATACGTTAGATCGTCGAAGCGCTTCGACATCATGCGCCGGGAGAGTAGGGACCCCCCATGAAGTTCACCGACGGCTACTGGCTCCTGCGCGAGGGCGTGACCGCGGCCCACCCGGCCCAGGTCCTGGACATCACCGAGTCGGACGGCGCACTGGAGATCCACGCGCCGACGCGGCTCATCCGCTCCCGCGGCGACCTGATGACGGGCCCGGTTCTCACCGTCAAGGCGCACTCCCCCATGCCCGACGTCATCGGCCTGACCCTGACGCACTTCACCGGCGGGGATCCCTGCGGCCCCGAGTTCGAGCTCTCGGCGTCGGGCACCACCGCACAGATCTCCTGCGACGACGAGCACGCGACGCTGACCTCGGGCGCCCTGTCGGTCCGGCTGGCGCGCGGCGTCCCCTGGCACGTCGAGTTCCTCGCGCACGGCCGTACGCTCACCAGCAGCGGCCACAAGAGCGCGGGCATCATGCGGGACGCCTCCGGCGCGCACCACCTGCGCGAACAGCTGGTCCTGTCGGTGGGCACGTCCGTCTACGGCCTCGGTGAGCGCTTCGGCCCGCTGGTGAAGAACGGCCAGGTCGTCGACATCTGGCAGGCCGACGGCGGCACGTGCAGCGAACAGGCCTACAAGAACGTGCCGTTCTACCTCACGGACGCGGGCTACGGCGTCTTCGTCGACCACCCGGGCCAGGTGTCCTTCGAGGTCGCCTCGGAGGTGGTCTCCCGGGTGCAGTTCAGCGCGGAGACGCAGGAGCTGACGTACTACGTCATTTACGGCCCCACCCCGAAGGACATCCTGCGCAGGTACACGGCCCTGACCGGCCGCCCGGCCCTGCCGCCCGCCTGGTCGTTCGGCCTGTGGCTGTCGACGTCCTTCACGACCTCGTACGACGAGGAGACGGTGACGTCCTTCATCGAGGGCATGGAGGAGCGGGAACTCCCCCTCTCCGTCTTCCACTTCGACTGCTTCTGGATGCGCGAGTTCCACTGGTGCGACTTCCGGTGGGATCCCCGCGTCTTCCCCGACCCGGAGGGCATGCTGGCCCGGCTGAAGGCCCGCGGCCTGCGCGTCTCCGTCTGGATCAACCCGTACATCGCCCAGCGCTCCCCGCTGTTCGCCGAGGGCAAGGCGCTCGGGCACCTGCTGAAGCGCCCGGACGGCGGCGTCTGGCAGTGGGACATGTGGCAACCCGGCATGGCCCTGGTCGACTTCACCTCCCCGGCCGCCCGTGACTGGTACGCCGCCAAGCTGGAGGCGCTGCTCGCGCAGGGCGTCGACTGCTTCAAGACCGACTTCGGCGAACGGGTGCCCCTCGACGTGGTCTGGTCCGACGGCTCCGACCCGGAGCGGATGCACAACTACTACACGTACCTGTACAACCGCACCGTCTTCGAGGTGCTGCGCAAGCACCGCGGTGAGGACGAGGCCGTCCTCTTCGCACGGTCGGCGACGGCGGGGAGCCAGCAGTTCCCCGTGCACTGGGGCGGCGACTGCGAGGCGACGTACGAGTCGATGGCGGAGTCGCTGCGGGGCGGCCTGTCCCTCGGCCTGTCCGGCTTCGGCTTCTGGAGCCACGACATCGGCGGCTTCGAGGGCACCCCCACGCCGGCCCTGTTCAAGCGCTGGCTGGCCTTCGGGCTGCTCTCCTCGCACAGCCGCCTGCACGGCAGCAGCTCCTACCGGGTCCCCTGGCAGTTCGACGAGGAGGCGGTCGACGTGGCCCGCCACTTCACCCGGCTGAAACTCCGCCTCATGCCCTACCTGTACGAGACGGCCCGCACGGCCCACACCGAGGGCCTGCCCGTGATGCGGGCCATGGTGCTGGAGTTCCCGGACGACCCGGGGTGCGCGCACCTGGAGCGGCAGTACATGCTCGGCCCGGACCTGCTGGTCGCCCCGGTGTTCAGCGACGAGGGCGACGTCACGTACTACGTCCCCGGGGGAAGCTGGACCCACTTCGTCACCGGCGAGACGGTGACCGGACCGCGCTGGGTGCGCGAGCGCCACGGCTTCCTGAGCGCGCCGCTGCTGGTCCGGCCCGGCGCGGTGATCCCGGTCGGCGCGCGGGACGACCGTCCGGACTACGACCACGCCGACGGGGTGACGCTGCGGGCGTACGGCCTTGAGCCCGGCGACGAGGTGACGGTGCCGGTCGGGCGGGTGACCTTCACGGTCGTCCGCGAGGGAAACACCCTGCGGGCGACGTGCGCCGCCCCGACGACCGCCTGGAGCCTGGCCGCGGGCGACCGCGAGGTCCAGGCGCCCCCCGGCACGGCCCACCTCACGCTGGAGCTGGACTGATGGTCAGGATCACGGACGTGGCACGACGGGCCGGGGTCTCCCCCAGCACCGTCTCCTACGCGCTGAGCGGCAAGCGGCCGATCTCCGACGAGACCCGGCGGCGCGTCGAGGCGGCCGCCCGCGACCTGGGCTACCGCCCCCACGCGGGCGCCCACGCCCTGGCCGGCGGGCTCCCGAACGTCGTGGCGCTGGCGGCGCCGCTCCGCCCCGGTGTGCACGTCCCGGTGATGATGCGGTTGGCGGTGTCGGTGGTGACGACGGCCCGGGCGCACGACCACGACGTCCTGCTCCTCACCCAGGAGGAGGCCGAGGAGGGCCTGAGACGCGCCCTGGGCACGGCTTCGGTGGACGCTCTGCTGCTGACGGACGTCGAACTCCACGACTCCCGCCTCCCCCTGCTCCGCTCCCTGGACCGCCCGTCGGTCGTGATCGGCGTCCCGGCGAACCCGCGCGGCCTGACCTGCGTCGACCTGGACTTCAGGGCGGCGGGCGAGACCTGCGTGAACCACCTGGCGGAGCTGGGTCACCGGACGGTCGCCCTGGTCGGCTCTCCCCCGGAGGTCTACCTCCGCAGAACGGCCTACGCCCATCACCTCATGCAGGGCTTCACCACGGCCGCCACCCACCACGGCCTGGCCTCCTCCGTCCACCCGGGCGACCCCGACCCCGGCGCGGCCCCGCGGCTCGCCGAGCGGTTACTCCGCGAGCACCCCGCCCTCACCGCCGTGGTCGTCCACAACGAACCTCTCCTGGCGCCCCTGATCGCCGCGTTCGAGCACCTCGGCCTGCGCGTCCCCGCCGACCTCTCCGTCACGGCCGTCTGCCCCGACGACCTGGCAGCGACGCCCCGCGTCCCGGTCACGTCGGTGTCCCTGCCGGCCGACGAACTGGGCACCCGCGCGGTGGAACTGCTGATGCGAAAGCTGCACGGCGCCCCGGTCCCGGACAAGACCCTCCTGCCGCCACGACTGACGGAACGGTCGAGTACGCGCCACGCATGACAAAGGCCCCGCCGCTCGGAAGCGGCGGGGCCATTGCCCACATGGGATGAGTGGAGATGGCGGGAATCGAACCCGCGTCCAACGGTGCAGAATCAGGGCTTCTCCGTGTGCAGTTCGCTGCGATTTTCTCGGCCCCGGCGATCACGCGAACAAGTCGCCGACGGGCCCAGTCACTGTTTGATTTCCCATCGAGCCCCGTGACCGGGCTCGATGGTTTAGTTCCCTAGATTATGCCAGGATCCGGGCCGGGAACACTCCCGGGCTGACACCCATTTAGGGTCCTTCAGTCACTGCTTATCAGGCAGCGAGGGCGAAGGACTGGGAATCGCGCTTGGTATTGGCGATTATTTTTTGCGACATATGGTTTACGAGATCATTGCCGCTTCCTCGACACGCTTCCCCTGCTTCGACAGCCGCTGTCGAAACCGATCATCCCCATGTTGTGTTGACAATCCCCTCCGCAGAGGGGCACGCACCCGCCGTGGGGTGCAGACACCATCGTACGTGACCAACGCAGGTCGGTGCCAGCGTATTCCCTACGCCCCGCGCTGCCTCCGCTTCACCGCCGCGATCGCGCGGTCGGTCTCCCGACGGTCCTGCTTCTCACGGAGCGCCTGACGCTTGTCGTACTCCTTCTTGCCCTTCGCCAGCGCGATCTCGACCTTGGCCCGGCCGTCCTTGAAGTAGAGCGCCAGGGGCACGATGGTGTGACCCGTCTCCCCCGACTTCGACTCCAGCTTGTCGATCTCCGCGCGGTGCAGCAGCAGCTTCCGCTTGCGCCGGGCGCTGTGGTTGGTCCACGTGCCCTGGCTGTACTCCGGCACGTGCACGTTGTGCAGCCACGCCTCCTGCCCGTCGAGCTGCACGAAGCCGTCGGCCAGCGACGCCCGTCCCTGACGCAGGGACTTCACCTCGGTCCCGGTGAGGACCAGGCCGGCCTCGTAGGTGTCGATGATGAGGTAGTCGTGCCGCGCCTTCTTGTTCTGCGCGATCAGCTTGCGCCCTTTTTCCTTAGCCATAGTGCCGACCATTTTCGCACTACGGAGGGGCTTGGCGGAAAGCCGATTACGAGGGGCTCGCGAGACCGCGCAGTACGGTCCCGGCCCGCTGCAGGGCGTCCTCGCCGGTCTCCAGGTCGGGCGTGATGCCCCGGCCGTCGACCCCACGGCCGGAGGGGGTGCGGTAGTGCCCGACGGTCAGCTCCGCGACGGAGCCGTCGGGCAGCCGGCTCGGCATCTGGACCGAGCCCTTGCCGAAGGTGCGGGAGCCCACGACGAGCGCCCGTCCACGGTCCTGTACGGCGCCAGTGACGAGCTCGGCCGCGCTCATCGTTCCGCCGTCGACGAGCACGACCAGGGGTCTGGTGGTGTCCCCGCCGGGCTCGGCGTGCAGGGCGCGCTGTTCGCCGTCGACGTCGTAGGTGGCGACCAGGCCGCCGTCGAGGAAGGCGGAGGTGGTGGTCACGGCCTCGGTGACCAGGCCGCCGGAGTTGCCGCGCAGGTCGAGGACGATTCCGGCGCCGGACGGGGCCTGCCGGACGGCGTCGCGGACCTGGTGGCCGGAGCCCTTGGTGAAGGTGGCGACCTTGATGACGGTGACCCGGCCGGCGAGTTCCCGGGCGGTGACCGCGTCCGTGGAGAGCTGGGCCCGGCGCAGGGTTTCGGTCCACGCGCGCGTGCCGCGCTCCAGGCCGAGGCGGACGGCGGTGCCGGCGGGAGCGTCGGTGGCGTCCCCGCGCAGTAAGGAGACGACCTCGGTGACGGGGCGGCCGTCGGTCTTCTCGCCGTCGACTTTGCGCAGCAGGTCTCCGGGGCGGATGCCGGCGGTGGCCGCGGGCGACCCGGCGCGCACCTTCGTCACCTCGACACGGCCGTCCCGTTCTCTGCGGACCCACAGGCCGACACCGGTGTACTGGCCGTCGAGGGACTCCTCGAACTGCTCGTACTCGCCGCGGGAGTAGACGGCGCCCCAGCGGTCCCCGCTGCGGCTGACGGCGCGCTTCGCGGCCTGGACCGGGGACTTGCCGTCGGCCATGGCCTCCTCGGCCGCCCGGGCGACGTCGGTGTGGCGCCCGGGCGCACCGGCCGAACGCGCCGCGTCCAGGGCGGACTTCCCCTGGCCCTGAGGCAGCGCCCCCGTGGCCGCACCGGCGACGAGCACGCTCGCGAACACCAACGTCAGGGCGGCCCCACGACGGATACGGCGGGGCTGACAGAACGGGTCACGACCTGACATGCCGGTGAGTCTAGGACAAGGGGAAGGGCCGTACGGCCGGTTGACCGTACGGCCCCTCTTGGCGTGCGTCACACCTTCAAGTACTTGCGCAACGCGAAGAACGCGGCCAACGCGGGCATCAGAAGGCTCGTGGCGAGGATGAGCGGCAGCTTCGTGAGGACGGCGTCCCAGCCGATGAAGTTGATCAGCGTCAGCTGGTCGGCGAGGGCCAGTCCGTGATCGATGAGGAAGTACCGGGCGATCAGCAGGAAGCCGCACGCGAGGGTGCCGCCGATGAGTCCGGCGACCGCGGCCTCCATGATGAACGGCGCCTGGATGTAGAAGCCCGAGGCGCCGACCAGCCGCATGATGCCGGTCTCACGCCGGCGGCTGAACGCCGAGACGCGCACGGTGTTGACGATCAGCATCAGCGCGACGACCAGCATCAGCGCCATCACCGCGCGGGCGGCCCAGTTCATGCCGTTCAGCAGCTTGAAGAGGTTGTCCAGGATGCCCTTCTGGTCCTGCACGGACTGCACGCCGTCCCGGCCGTTGAAGGCGGTGGCGATGACCTGGTACTTCTCCGGGTCCTTCAGCTTGATGCGGTACGACTCCTGCATCTGGTCCGGCGTGAGGGAGCTGGCGAGCGGGGAGTCGCCGAACTGCTCCTTGTAGTGCTTGTACGCCTGGTCCTGCGACTCGTACGTGACCGCCTGGACGACGGCCATCTTGTCGAGGTCGGCCTTGATCTGCTTCTTCTGGTCGTCGGTCACCGCGCCCTTGGCGCAGTTGGGGTCGGACTCGGCGTCGCTCTTGTTGCAGAGGAAGACCGAGACGTTGACCTTGTCGTACCAGTAGCCCTTCATGGTGTTGACCTGGTCGCTCATCAGGAGCGACCCGCCGAACAGGGCGAGCGACAGGGCGACGGAGACGACGACGGCGAAGGTCATCGTCAGGTTGCGGCGGAGACCGACACCGATCTCCGACAGGACGAACTGGGCGCGCATGGCGACTGGTTATGCCTTTCCGTGGATCTCGGGTGCGGTATCAGTGCTGGTAGCCGTAGACACCGCGGGCCTGGTCGCGGACGAGGCGGCCCTTCTCCAGTTCGATGACGCGCTTGCGCATCTGGTCCACGATGTTCTGGTCGTGCGTGGCCATCACCACGGTCGTGCCCGTCCGGTTGATGCGGTCGAGCAGTTTCATGATGCCGACTGAGGTCTGCGGGTCGAGGTTGCCGGTGGGCTCGTCGGCGATGAGCAGCTTGGGCCGGTTGACGAAGGCCCGCGCGATGGCGACGCGCTGCTGCTCACCACCGGACAGCTCGCCGGGCATCCGGTCCTCCTTGCCGCCGAGCCCGACGAGGTCGAGCACCTGGGGCACGGACTTGCGGATCTCGCCGCGCGACTTGCCGATGACCTCCTGCGCGAAGGCGACGTTCTCACCGACCGTCTTGTTCGGCAGCAGGCGGAAGTCCTGGAACACCGTCCCCAGCTGGCGCCGCATCTGCGGCACCTTCCAGTTGGAGAGGCGGGCGAGGTCCTTGCCCAGAACGTGCACCTGTCCGTGACTGCACCGCTCCTCGCGGAGGATCAGCCGCAGGAAGGTGGACTTTCCGGAGCCGGAGGACCCCACGAGGAACACGAACTCGCCCTTCTCGACCTCCAGGGAGACATCCCTGAGGGCGGGGCGGGTCTGCTTGGGGTAGACCTTGGAGACATTGTCGAATCGGATCACGGATGCACCACGGGTCGCCGGGGGTAGATGAGCGTGACCATACGCGAACCGGGTAGGGCACCGCAGTCACCGGTGCGGTTGCGCAGCGGATGTGCCGCTTTGTACACCCCTCGGGGGCGGAGGGGAAGCACGCCCTCAGCCCCCATGGACGGCAGCCGCGGGAATCCGCGCGGCCACCCCGTTTGGGAGCGAGCCGCGCACCCTCCGGAGGAACCTGGCAGAGTAGAGGGGGGAACATTCCCTTCCCCCCACACGTTGGACAGGTGGAACCGGCGCAAGGAGGGCAAGCGCATGACGTACGACCGGCTGGTGTGCGGGAACTGCGCGTCCCCCGTGAACGAGGGCCGCTGCCCCGTGTGCCGCGCGAACCGCGAGCGGCTGCAGCAGGAGAACTTCCTCGCGGGCCTGAACCCGATGACTCTGATCGCACTGCTGACGGTGCTGATCGCCGCGGTGGCCCTGCTGGCGCACCAGACCGTGTAAGGCGGCGGGCAGCCGCACCCGGACATGACCGAGGGCCCGGAGCGTTTCGCTCCGGGCCCTCGGTGGTGCGCTGTGCGTACGGTCCGTACGGACGCGGCTACCGTCAGGCGGCAGCGCCGCCACTGCCGCCCACGAGGCGCGGCAGCAGACGGAAGCCGACACCGCCGGCGATCATCGTGGCGGCGCCGATCACCAGGAAGGTGGTCTGCGCGGCACCCGTCTCGGCGAGTTCCTGACCGTTGCCCTGGGCCTGCGGGGCCGGGGTGGAGTCCGAGCCGGTGTCGGTGAGGGCGGAGGAGCCCTCCTCCTGCGGCGAGGTGCCACCGTCGGGGTCGGCGTTGTTGCCGCCGCCGTTGCTGCCACCATTGCCGTTGCCGCCGCCGTTGCCGTTCCCGTTGCCCGGGTTCGTCGGGGCGTCGGTCGGGTCCTCGGTCGGCTCGGTGGGCTCGTCCGTGGGCTCCGGGTCCGCCGTCGGCTCGGGGTCGGTGGGCGTACCCGGGTCGGTGGGCGTACCCGGGTCGGTGGGCGTGCCCGGGTCGGTGGGCGTACCCGGGTCCGTCGGGTTCGGGTTCGTGGGAATACCCGGGTCGGTCGGGGCCGGGTCGGTCGGCTCGTCGTCGCCGGCGCTGACGCCGACACCGACGCTGACACCCAGGTCGAGAGCGGATGCCGCACCGGCGGCGGTCAGCGAGGCACCAGCGGCGATCACGGCACCGGCCGCTATCCGCGCGACACGGATCCGCGTCTTCTTCGTCATGTGGTTGCTACCCCCAGTAGCTCATCGTCATTAGGCAGCGCTCGGGGCTGTGCTCGACGGGGACAGCTGCAAGGAAAGGCCCCCGGTTCACATGCGCCCCAGAGACACGCATGCCGCGCTTAACCCTTCCCATTTTTCAAGAACACGTCAAGGCCGTTTGCAGCCGCCATGTCCAACTACGGGGGCTATGCCGGGAGTCTGAGCCTGTGAGTGTGATGTAAAACCCAGACATCCGGGCAGAGAGATGGCAACTGCCGCCGCCGCCGCGACAGTTGCCATGTCGACAAACTTACTTCTCCTGCTGCTTGCGCCAGCGAATTCCGGCCTCGAGGAACCCGTCGATCTCGCCGTTGAACACGGACTCGGGGTTGCCGACCTCGAATTCGGTGCGCAGGTCCTTCACCATCTGGTACGGGTGCAGGACGTAGGAACGCATCTGGTTGCCCCAGGAGTTGCCACCGTCGCCCTTGAGGGCGTCCATCTTGGCCTGCTCCTCCTGGCGGCGCCGCTCCAGCAGCTTGGCCTGAAGCACGTTCATGGCCGTCGCCTTGTTCTGGATCTGCGAGCGCTCGTTCTGGCAGGAGACGACGATGCCGGTGGGGATGTGGGTGAGGCGCACCGCGGAGTCGGTGGTGTTGACGCCCTGGCCACCGGGGCCGGACGAGCGGTACACGTCCACACGCAGTTCGGACTCGTCGATCTCGATGTGGTCGGTCTGCTCCACCACGGGCAGGATCTCCACGCCCGCGAAGGAGGTCTGCCGCCGGCCCTGGTTGTCGAAGGGCGAGATGCGCACGAGCCGGTGCGTGCCCTGCTCGACGGAGAGCGTGCCGTACGCGTAGGGCGCCTGGACGGCGAAGGTGGTCGACTTGATGCCGGCCTCTTCCGCGTACGACGTCTCGTAGATCTCGGTCTTGTAGCCGCGCTGCTCGGCCCACCGCAGGTACATGCGCTGGAGCTTCTCGGCGAAGTCGGCGGCGTCGACGCCACCGGCCTCCGCACGGATGTTCACCAGCGCCTCACGGGAGTCGTACTCACCGGAGAGGAGGGTGCGGACCTCCATCTCGTCCAGCGCCTTCTTCACGGCCGTGAGCTCGGACTCGGCCTCGGCGCGGGTGTCCGGGTCGTCCTCCTCCTCGGCCATCTCGAAGAGGACACCCAGGTCGTCGATGCGACCGCGCAGGGCTTCGGCCTTGCGCACCTCGGCCTGGAGGTGGGACAGCTTGCTGGTGATCTTCTGCGCCTCATCGGGGTTGTCCCAGAGGGACGGCGCGGCCGCCTGCTCCTCGAGCACGGCGATGTCTGCCCTCATCTTTTCGAGGTCCAGAACGGCCTCGATCGACTCCATGGTCGAGGAGAGGGACTTGAGCTCTTCGGATACGTCGACGACTGCCACGCCCTCCAGCGTAACGGCTCCGCCCGGCGGCCATCGCAGGGCGGCCGGAGCCGGCGGCTCAAGGAGTCTGCGGGGCCGAGTTCCTCGTGTCCTGGGGAGGTGCGCTGCCGTCGTCGCCCGACGACAGCCAGGCGCCGACGCCGATCGCCGCCGCGAGTGCCACCGCGCCCGCTCCCAGGGCCGCCCGGCGGCGCCGGGTCGCGGCACGGTTGCGGGCCGAGCCGGGGCGGGGGGCGCCCGGGGTGCGGGGAGCGCGGGCCGTGCCGTGGGCGCCGCCGGCCAGTTCGTCGGGGGCCGGTACGCGCATCGAGGTGTGGGTGTCCCGGTTGGAGTCGGCCGGCTTCGCGCCCGGCACCAGCGGGATCGCCCCGCGCCGCCGGACCCGCTCCCCGGCGGGTGCCGGACCGGCGGGCTGCTCCTCGCGGTCGGCCTCGTCCGCGGACTCGGTGTCCGGCTCGTCCACCTCCAGCGGCGGCATGCCCTCCAGCATCGGCAGCAGCTCCCGCAGCCGGGCTCCGAGCTCCGAGGCCCGCAGCCGGGAGGCCGGGGCCTTGGCCAGGCACTGCACGAGCAGCTGCCACAGCTCGTCCGGGATGCCGGGCAGCGGGACGACCGTCTCCGTGACGTGCCGGCGCAGGACCGCGCCGGGGTGGCCGCCGCCGAAGGGGGTGAAGCCCGCCAGCAGCTCGTAGAGGACCGTGGCGAGCGCGTAGATGTCGACGGACGCGCGCGGGGGCAGGCCCTCGACGATCTCCGGGGCGAGGTAGTCCGGAGTGCCGATGATCTTCGTGGCCTTGGTCCGGCGCGGGGTGTCGATGAGTTTGGCCACGCCGAAGTCGGTCAGCAGCGCGCGGTGGGAGCCGCCGGGGCCGAGCGGGCCCTGCATGTCCAGGAGCACGTTCTCCGGCTTGACGTCCCGGTGCACGACGCCCGCCGCGTGCGCGGCCGCCAGTCCGTCGGCGACGTCGGCCGCGATCGCGACGGCCGCCTCGGGGGCCAGGCGCCGGTCCCGGTCCAGCCGGGTGCGCAGGTCCGTGCCGCGGACCAGGTCCATGACGAGGGCCAGGTCGTTGCCGTCGACGACCAGGTCGCGCACCGACACGACGTGCGGGTGCTCCAGACCGAGCAGGGCGGTGCGCTCCTGGACGAAGCGTCCGACGAGTTCCTGGTCCGACGCGAGGTCCTCGCGCAGCAGCTTGATGGCGACGGGGCCCTCGGGGCCCTCGCCCAGCCACACCGTGCCGGCGCTGCCCCGCCCCAGGATCTGGTGGGCGGTGTACCGGCTGCCGATCTTCCGTGCCAAGGCTGCTCCTACCGACGCGTGTTGTCGCTAAAACTACGCGTCCGGAGAGCCAACCTTCACCGGGGAGGCGGAAATCACCCGCCAGGTGTCGACAAATCACCAACCCCGCAGGGCGGTTCCGGTCAGTTCGTGCCGGAACCGCTGCCGCCGAGCTTCTCGAACCAGCCGGTCACGGTACTGAACCAGTCGGTGAGCTGGTCCCAGTAACCCTTGGTGGTGCCGATCCACTCCTGGAGCGGGCTCAGCTCCCAGATCAGCCAGCCCGCGACGAACAGGATGATGATCGTGAAGAGGCAGCCCTTCAGGCAGCCGAGCCCGGGGATCCGCATCGGGTTGGCGCCGCGCTGCCGCGGCTGCCGGGGCTCGCGCTGGGGCCGCTGCGGCTGCTGGGGCTGGGCCGGCGGCGCGGGCGGGGCATAGCGCTGCGGCGGCTGGGGCCGCTGGGGCTGCGGGGCGTACTGCTGGGGCTGCTGCTGCGGATGGCCGTAGCCGGGCCCGGGCGGGGGTGCCTGGCGGCGCGGGGGCTGCTGCGGCCGGGCGACCTGGCGCTGGGGGCGGCGGCGCAGCGGGTCCTCGTTCGGGTCGAGGTACTGGACCTGTGTCTGCTCGTTGCGGTCGCGGGCCGCCCGCAGCTGGTTCTGCCAGGGGTGCGGGTCCTCGGGGCCGCCCTGCTGGCCGGGGTGGCCGGGCGAGCCCGGCGGCACCGGCGGCATGACGGCGGTCGGGTCGGCCGCGCCCCGGCCCGGCAGGACGGTGGTGGGGTCGGCGGCGCCGCCCGGGCCGCCGGTGTGCGGCATGACGCTGGTCGCCGCGTTCGGGTCGTACGAGCCGGCGCCCTGCGGGAGGACCTGGGTCGGGTCGGCCTCGCCGGACATGTCCGGCACCGGCGCGGGGGCCGGGTCGGGCACGAGGAGCATGCCGACGCCCTCGGCGGCGGCGATCTGCGCGGAGTTCGAGTGCACCCCGATGCCCTCGGCGACGACGCGCAGTCCACGGGCGAGGTTCTCGGCGCTGGGCCGCTCGTCGGGGTTCTTGCGCAGGCAGCGCTCGATGACCGTCCACAGCGGGTCGGGGACGGTGGACGGGCGGCGCGGTTCGGCGCTCAGGTGCTGGTGCAGCACTTCCAGGGCGGAACCGCCGGAGAACGGCGGGCGGCCGGTGACCAGCTCGTACAGCAGGATGCCGGCGCCGTAGATGTCGACGGCGGAGGTCTGCGGGCGGCCCTCGGCGGACTCCGGCGCGACGTACGCGGGCGTGCCGACGAACTCCTGGGTGCGGGTCAGCCCCGGGGAGTCGGCCAGACGGGCGATGCCGAAGTCGGTCAGCAGCGGGTGCATCCGCCCGTCGTACTGCTGGAGCAGGACGTTCGCCGGCTTGAGGTCGCGGTGGACGACGCCGTCGGCGTGGCTGGCGGCGAGCGCGTCGGCGATCTGGGCGGTGAGCAGGGCGGCGGCGACCGGGGTGAACGGCCCGTTCTCGCGCAGGTAGCGGTGCAGGTCGGGACCCTCGACGAGGTCCATGACCAGTGCCAGCAGCTCGCCCTCGACCACCAGGTCACGGACCCGGACGATGTTGGGGTGGGTCAGCCGGAGCAGGACGGAGCGCTCCCTGAGGAACCGCATGACGATGTCCGCGTCGCTGGCCAGCTCCTCCTTGAGGACCTTGATCGCGACGGTCTCGCCGGGCTGCCCCGGCACGGCCGCCTCGGCGCCCGCGGTCTCGCGCTGGCGGGCTCGCCAGACGGTGCCCGTGGCGCCGCGTCCGAGCGGCTCCTCGAGCAAGTACTTGCTGCCTACCGGCCGCACGTCATGCGCTCCCTGGTGCTTGCCTTGCCTGCTGGCCTGTCCGCCCCACTGTAGTGCCGGGCGGCCGAGGACCGGAGTGTCGTCTTTCTGTGGGTCTTACGTAGCGCCCCTCACTCCCGTTCGAAGGAAAGACGCTCACCTCGGTCTTGTGGTTGCCGGTAACGAACGTGACCGATCTCAAGCGGTCGCCTGTGGGGCTTCTCTCCGGCACTTTTGCGGGCAGAGCCGACCAATCAAGATCACCTTTTCCGGAGCGGGGGGCGCATTGTCAGGTGCAGGTGCGAGGATGCGTGCAGTACTGGCCGACGTGCTGGGGCGGGGTGGGGGACTCCGCGCCCGGGCAGAAGGGACCGCTGACGGCGATGCAGATCCGGCTGACCGTCGTAGATCCGCTGGGCCCGTCGGCGCCGGCGCGGGACCGCGCCCCGCGCAGCGACGTTCTGGTCACGGCCCCCGCCGGTACGGCGCTCGCCGCGGTGGCGTCGGCGCTCACCCAGGTGGTCTCCAGCGGTGACGGCTCGGGCACGCCCGTGCTGTACGCCGGGGAGCAGCGGCTGGACGCCCAGCGCTGCACGCTGGGCGAGCCCCCGCTGACCGACGGTGCCGTGCTGTCCGTGGGCGGGCCCGGGGAGCCCGAGCCGCATCCCGAGCTGGACGACGCCCCGGCCCAGCTCCAGGTCGTCGCCGGCCCCGACGCCGGCGGTGTCCACCTGCTGCACGGCGGCGAGATCCGCGTCGGCCGCTCCGCCGACGCCGACGTGCCCCTCGACGACCCGGACGTCTCCCGGCTGCACTGCGCGGTGACGGTGAGCGCGGACGGCCGCGTCGCGGTCGCCGACCTGGACTCCACGAACGGCACGACGGTGAACGGCGCGCGGGTGGGCGGCCGGCCGGTCCCTTTCGCACCGGGTGCGCTGCTGCGGTTGGGTGAGTCGGCCCTGCGGCTGGTCCCCGCCGGGGGGCCGGGGGGCCGGGTGGAGACGACGCCGGACGGGGAGGGGCACGTGCGCGTGGCCGGGCTCGCCGGGGACGGGGGATCCCACGCGCGCGTGGCGGATCCGAGACCGGCCGCACCCTCGGGCCCCACGCATCACGCCCACGGCTCGGCGGCCTGGGGCATGCCGGGTGCCTCGGGGTACGGCTCCGCTGCGCCGGCCGTGGTGCCGGGACAGGGTGGGGCGCCTCAGATCGAGAGCGGGGGCGCGAACCCGGGGCCCGAAGCGCCGCGGGGGCGGGGGCACAGCGGCGAGACCCATGCGGGAGACGGCCGGAACCAGACGCCGACCCGGGGCGCCGGAGGCGCGGCCCCTGCCGGAGACGGCCGGAACCAGACGCCGACCCGGGGCGCCGGAGGCACGCCCCACGCGGGAAACAGCCGGAACCAGACGCCGACCCGGGGCGCCGAGGGCGCGCCCCACGCGGGAAACAGCCGGAACCAGACGCCGACCCGGGGCGCCGAGGGCGCGGCCCCTGCCGGAGACGGCCGGAACCAGACGTCACCCCGGGGTGCGGCCCACGCGGGAGACAGCCTGAGGCAGGCGTCACACCGCAGTGCTGAGAGCGCGCCCCCTGCGGGAGACGGCAGGAGCGAGGCGCCGGCCCGGGGTGCCGGGGGTGAGGCGCATGCGCAGATGGTCGGCGAAGCCCGGCCGGGGGGGTCCTCCTCCGAGACGCCTGGAACGCGCACCGGGCAGTCCGGTACGGCGCACAGTGCCCCGCCCATGACTCCTCCCCCTGCCCCGGCACAGCCGGCGAGCGGCGCCGGGGACACGCACGTGGGGCGTTCCGGGATCGGGGCGTTCCGCGACGCGGCCCCGGACCGTGCCGGAACGGCGTACGACGCCGGGGACACGGACGGAACCGGTCTGCACTCCCGGGGCGGCGACGGACCGGCCGCTCCCGCCGGTGCCGACGACCCGGCCCTCGCGGACCAGCATGCCGGTCGTGGGCGCAAAGGCACTCCCCTGCGCGGCACCGACGTGCCCCCGGGGACGCGCAGGCGTGGCGGGCTCGGGGCGTGGGCCCGGCGGCTGGCCGGAGGGCGTGGCGAGCAGGCGGCGGACCAGCGTGAGGCCTCCGCGGACGACCCGGCCGCGGTGATGGCGGCGGAACATCACCCGGTGGTCGCGCCGGCGGTGCCGGAGACCTGGCCGGACCCGGCGACGCTGCTGCTCACGGCCCTGGGGCCCGGGCCGCGGCTGTGGGAGCGCGCCCCCGGCCACCCGGAGGCCCTCGCCGTGCGCCTCGGTACGGCCGACCGGGCGGCTCCGGACGGCTCCGGCCTGCTGCCCGCCGTGCCCGTCACCGCCGGGCTGCGCGAGGTCGGCGCACTGGGACTGGCCGGGCCGCGGGCGCGGCTGGCCGGGCTGGCCCGTGCCGTGCTGGCCCAGCTCACCACGCTGCACTCCCCCGACACGCTGGAGATCGTCCTGATCGCCGCGGACCGCTCCCGCCCTCTTGAGGAGCGCACCGCCGAGTGGTCCTGGCTGGGCTGGCTGCCGCACGTCCGCCCGGGGCACGGGCAAGACTGCCGGCTGCTCCTGGCCCACGACCGCGAGCAGGCCGCGGCCCGCACCGACGAACTCACCCGCCGCCTGGAGGACCAGCTCGCGGAGGCGGGTCCGCCCACCGGTGCCGAACCGTCCCCGGCCCGCTCCGTGCCGGCCCCCCGCCGCCCCGCCTGGGCCCGGGACGACGACACCGGCACCGGAGCGACAGCCGGTTTCCCCGGCCCGTACACCGTCGTGGTCGTCGACGGCGACCCCGGCGGCGCCGACCTGCGCAAGGCCGTGGCGCGGCTGGCGCTGGAGGGCCCCCGGGCCGGGATCCACGTCGTCTGCCTGGCCGAGACGGCCGCCGCCTCCCCGGCCTCGCCGGTGACGGAGACGTACGAGGCGGCCTGCGCGGTGGCGCCGGTGTTCCGGCAGTGCGGCGCGGTCGCGCTGCTCAGCGGCGACGTGGCGACGGCCCTGCGGCTGATGCGCGTCGCCCGGGCCGGCGGTGACGGCGCACCGGCCGGGCCCGTCGGGCACGGCACCGTCGCCACCGTCGACGCGGTCTCCGCCGCCTGGGCCGAGCGGTTCGCGCGGGCGCTGGCGCCGCTGCGGACGGACGGCCCGGCGAGCGAGCGCCAGCCGCGCGTCTCCGCACCGCTGCCGCAGGCGGCCCGGCTGCTGGACGAGCTGGGCCTGGCCCGGGCCACCCCGGCATCGCTGATGGCGCGCTGGGCGGACGCGGCCGACGACGCCGAGGCACTGGGTGGACGTGCGCGCGCGGTGCTGGGCGCCGGGCCGCGCGGCCCGGTCTGCGCGGACCTCGCGGTCCAGGGGCCGCATCTGCTGATCGAGGGCCCGCCGGGCAGTGGCCGTACGGAGCTGCTGCGGGCGATCGTCGCGTCCCTGGCCGCCGCCGAGCGGCCGGACCGCCTCGGCATGGTGCTGGTCGACGGCCGGGGCGGCCCGGGGGCGGGCGGCGGGCACGGCGAGGGGCTGCGGGTGTGTACGGACGTACCGCATGTCACCACGCTGCTCATGGCCCACGACCCGGTCCGGATGCGGGAGTTCGCGCAGTCCTTGAGCGCCGAGCTGAAGCGGCGTGCCGAGTTGCTCGGGCGGTCCGACTTCACCGAGTGGCACACCGGGCGCGAGCTGTCGGGCCGTATGGTCACCCAGCGCACGGCGACGGCCCGGGGCGGCGCCCAGGCCGACGCGGCCGCCGGGGGCGGGGCCGGCGACCTCGACTCCCCGCCCAGTTCCACCATCCGGCTGCGGCCCGGAGCGGCACGGCGGCAGTCGGAGGCGGCCGCGCCCCCGCTCCCCCGGCTGGTCGTGGTCGTCGACGACCTGGACGCGCTGGTGTCCCCGGCGCTCGGCTCGACCGGGCGGCCCGCGGCCGGGTCGGTGATGCGTGCGCTGGAGGCGGTGGCCAAGGAGGGTGACCGGCTCGGGGTCCATCTGGTGGCGGCCACCGGCCCGTGCGCCCGTACGGCGGAGACGGAACCGGCGCGCCGGGCCACCCTGCGCGTCACGCTCGACGCCCCCGCCCCGGGCCATGGGGGCACCTCCCTGTTCGAGCGAAGCCGAGAACTCGGGGGAGAGCCCGCGCCCGGGCGGGGCAGGCTGACCGGTGCGGACGGGCGGGTCACCCCGTTCCAGGGCGGGCGGGTCACCGGCCGGATCCCCCGGACTGCGACGCTGCGCCCCACGGTCGTCCCCCTGGAATGGCACCGCATGGGTGACCCCCCGGCCCGGCGTCCGGTGCGGGAGCTCGGAAACGGCCCGACCGACCTGGCACTGTTGGCCAGCGCGCTGGAAAGGGCGGCGCGGGAGGTCGCGGCGGCGAAGGTGCCGTCGCTCCTGTGACGGGGGACGACCTCCGGCGCCACCCGGCGTCATGCGGCCGCGTCCCTGGTCACGAGGGAGTCACGATCCCCCGCTTGACAGCCGACGCCATCTTGCCGCCCCCGCACACCCGGGCGTAGACCAGATCGCACGGGAGCGCGCTCGACGTTCGACGAGGAACGAAGAACGGGGCAGTCATGCGCATGACGAGCAGCACCATCCGGACACGCTGGTCGCCCAGGCGGGACACGGCGACCCCCCAGCACCGCAGAGCCACCAGGGCCGCGGCAGCCGTCGCAGCGGGAGCGCTCGCGCTCTCGCTCTCCGCCTGCGGAGGCAGCGACAACGACAGCGGTGGAAGCACGGGCGAGACCGAGGAAACCGGCAACAACGTCACCCTTCCGAAGCTGGACGGGACGAGCCTGGAGATCGCCGCCGTGTGGAGCGGCACGGAACAGGCCAACTTCAAGAAAGTCCTGGCGGAGTTCGAGAAGCGCACGGGCGCCGAGGTCACGTTCGTGCCCGCCCAGGACCCGATCATCAACTTCATCGGCTCCAAGGTGGCCGGCGGGCAGCCGCCGGACATCGCGATGCTGCCGCAGCCCGGCGCCATCAAGCAGGCCGTCGACCGGGGCTGGGCCAAGCCCCTCGGCGACGACGCCCTCAAGGAGCTCGGCGAGAACTACTCGCAGGGCTGGCAGGACATCGGCAAGGTGAACGGCACGCAGTACGGCGTCTACTACAAGGCCGCCAACAAGTCCCTGATCTGGTACAACAACCAGGTCTTCGAGAACGCCGGGGCCATTGAGCCCGAGACCTGGCCGGACCTGCTCAACACCGCGCGGACGGTCTTCGACTCCGGCGTCACCCCGTTCTCCGTCGGCGGCGCCGAGGGCTGGACGCTGACCGACTGGTTCGAGAACGTGTACCTCTCCCAGGCAGGGCCGGAGAAGTACGACCAGCTGGCCAAGCACGAGATCAAGTGGACGGACCCGTCCGTGAAGGGCGCGCTGACCACGCTCGCGCAGGTCTGGGGCAAGCCGGACTACATCGCGGGCGGGGCGAACGGGGCGTTGCAGACCGACTTCCCGGCGTCCGTCACCCAGGTCTTCACCGGCGGGGACCAGCCCAAGGCCGCCATGGTGGCCGCAGGAGACTTCGCGCAGGTCAACATCCCCTCCAGCATGAAGATCGGCACGGACGCGAAGGTGTTCCCGTTCCCGGCGGTCGGTGACAACGGCCCGGTGGTCTCGGGCGGCGACGCGGCCGTGATCCTGGAGGACACGAAGGGGGCGCAGGCCCTGGCCACCTGGCTGGCCTCGCCCGACGCGGCTCAGATCCAGGCCAAGCTGGGCGGCTACCTCTCGCCGAACAAGAACGTGCCGAACTCCGCATACCCGAACGCGGTGCAGCAGAAGATCGCCAAGGCGCTCATCGACGCCGGTGACGACTTCCGCTTCGACATGTCCGACCAGGCCCCGCAGGCCTTCGGCGGTACGCCCGGCAAGGGCG
Organism: Streptomyces sp. NPDC057424; assembly: GCF_042803315.1. Classification (NCBI taxonomy): domain Bacteria; kingdom Bacillati; phylum Actinomycetota; class Actinomycetes; order Kitasatosporales; family Streptomycetaceae; genus Streptomyces; species Streptomyces sp. NPDC057424. The sequence goes on along the minus strand of NZ_JBHVCP010000033.1, from coordinate 53,306 downwards.
AGTGGAAGATCCTGCAGGACTTCCTGAAGAACCCGAAGGACATCGCGGGGACGCAGGCGAAGCTGGAGGCCGAAGCGGCCGCGGCGTACGGGAACTGACGTCATGACGCCGGTTCCGGCGGCAGGGGGCACCGAGCCCCCTGCCGCTCCCAAGTCGCGCAAGAGTGTGACCGGCACCCGCAGGACCGTCGCGGCGCTGTTCCTGCTGCCCGCGCTCGTCCTGCTCGGCGCGCTCGTGGTGTACCCGATCGGGTACTCGGTCGTGCGCAGTTTCTACGACCAGTCCGGTGACGGCTTCGCCGGAATAGACAACTACCAGGCCCTCTTCACCGACGAGGGCATCCGCACCGCGCTGAAGAACAACATCATCTGGGTGGTGTTCGCGCCGACGGTCGCGACGGCGCTCGGCCTGATCTTCGCGGTGCTGACCGAACGGGTGCGCTGGGGCACGGCGTTCAAACTGGTCGTCTTCATGCCGATGGCGATCTCGATGCTGGCGGCGGGCATCATCTTCCGCCTGGTGTACGACCAGGACCCGGACAAGGGCGTCGCGAACGCCGTGTGGGTGGGCGTGCACGACACGTTCTCCCAGGCGTCGGCGTTCCCGAAGGCCCACCCGGGCCGGGACTCGCCCCTGGAGCCGGCCGGCGGCGGCGCGTTCATCACCACCTCGCCCGTCCGCACCGGCGAGACGGTCGCACTGCCCCTGGTGGGCGTGGCGCCGGGCATGATGCCGGACGGCGCGAAGGCGGCCGCGGCACCGAAGCCGGAGCCGGACCAGGTCACGGGCACGACCTGGCAGGACTTCACCCGCGGCAAGGGCGTGGGCCGGCTCAACAGTGTCGACACCGGCGAACTCGGCTATGCCGGCATGAAGATCGAGGCCGTCAAGGACGGCAGGGTGGTGGCGTCGGCGACGGCCTCCGGCGACGGCACCTTCACGCTGCCGGCCTCGGCCGACGGGGCCCAACTCCGGCTTCCGGCGAGCAACTTCAAGGAGCCGTACAACGGCCTGGACTGGCTCGGCCCGTCCCTGGTCACCCCGGCCATCATCGGCTCGTACATCTGGATGTGGGCGGGTTTCGCGATGGTGCTGATCGCGGCCGGGCTCGCGAGCGTGCCACGGGAGCTGCTGGAGGCGGCCCGGGTGGACGGCGCGAGTGAGTGGCAGGTGTTCAGACGGGTCACGGTGCCGCTGCTGGCGCCGGTCCTCGCGGTCGTCGCCGTCACTCTGATGATCAACGTACTGAAGATCTTCGACCTGGTCTTCATCATCGCTCCGGGCTCCTCCCAGGACGACGCGAACGTCCTCGCCCTGGAGCTGTACCGCAAGGGCTTCTCCGAGAACCAGCCGGGCATCGCCAGCGCCATCTCGGTGTTCCTGCTGCTGCTCGTGATCCCGGTGATGTGGTTCAACGTACGCAGGCTGCGGCGGGAGGTGCGGCGATGAAGGCGAGACAGTCGCTGGGATCGCGGCTCGTCGAGAGGGTCGGCGGCGGGCTGCTGCGGGTGTTCCTCATCGTCGTCGCACTGTTCTGGCTGGTGCCGACGATCGGGCTGCTGCTGTCCAGCCTGCGTTCGCCGGAGGACATCTCGGCGAGCGGCTGGTGGAAGGTGTTCACCGAGCCCTCGCAGATCACCTTCGACAGCTACGCGAAGCTGCTGGAGAACGAAGACATCACCGGCTCCCTGCTGAACACGGTGTGGATCACCGTCCCGGCGACCCTGCTGGTGGTGATCATCGGCTCGCTGGCGGGCTACGCCTTCGCCTGGATGGAGTTCCCGGGGCGGGACTGGTGGTTCCTGGGCGTGGTCGGTTTGCTGGTCGTCCCCGTGCAGGTGGCGTTGATCCCGATCGCCGAACTCTTCGGCGGCATCGGCATCTTCGGCTCGGTGCTGGGCGTGGTGCTCTTCCACGTCGGCTTCGGCCTGCCGTTCGCGGTGTTCCTGCTGCGGAACTTCTTCGCGGAGATCCCACGCGAGCTGCTGGAGGCGGCGCGCCTGGACGGGGCGGGTGAACTGCGCCTGTTCTTCCGCGTCGTGATGCCCCTGGGCGGTCCGGCGATCGCCGCGCTCGGCATCTTCCAGTTCCTGTGGGTGTGGAACGACATGCTGGTCGCGCTGATCTTCTCGGACTCCGGGAGCCAGCCGATCACCGTCGCACTGCAGACGCAGGTACGGCAGTTCGGCAACAACATCGACGTGCTGGCACCCGGCGCGTTCATCTCGATGGTGGTACCGCTGGCCGTCTTCTTCGCGTTCCAGCGGCAGTTCGTGTCGGGTGTGATGGCAGGCGCAGTCAAGTAGAGGCCAGCACAGGGCAGTTGAAGGGGCGGGCCGGGAGTGGTCCGCCCCTTCCGCGTTCCCCCGGATGCCGTATCCACCGTAACCAAGTCGGCCCATCGGCCGTTCCCGGGCCGAACGCCCGCGCCGACCGATGGATGGCCTCTTGCCCAGGTTCAGTGTCATTGTCCCCGCGTACCAGGTTCAGGCGTACCTGCACGAGTGCCTCGAATCGGTGCTCTCCCAGTCCTGTCCGGATCTGGAACTGATCGTCGTCGACGACTGCTCGCCGGACGCGTGCGGCGCGATCATCGACGAGTTCGCCGCCCGCGATCCGCGCGTACGTCCCGTCCACCTGCCGGAGAACGTGGGCCTGGGCCGCGCGAGAAACGCCGGTGTGGCGCATGCGAGCGGCGACTACCTGCTGTTCCTCGACAGCGACGACACCCTCACGCCCGACGCGCTGCGGTCGATCGCCGACCGGCTGAAGGAGACGGGCGAGCCCGACGTGCTGGTCTTCGACTACGCGCGCACCTACTGGACGGGGGAGGCGATCCGCAACCAGGCGGCCCTGCAGCTCACCGAGCAGGGCCCGGCGCCGTTCCGCCTGGAGGACCGGCCGGGGCTGCTGCGGCTGCTGATGGTGGCCTGGAACAAGGCCTACCGGCGGGAGTTCGTCGAGCGGCAGGGGTTCGCCTTCCCGCCCGGGGTCTACGAGGACACGCCGTGGACGTACCCGGTGCTGATGACCGCCGAGTCGATCGCGACCCTCGACCGGGTCTGCGTGCACTACCGGCAGCGGCGGCAGGGCAGCATCCTGCGCACCACCAGCGAGCGGCACTTCGACGTCTTCGAGCAGTACGACCGGGTCTTCGCGTTCGTCGACGAGCGCCCCGGACTGGCCCAGTGGCGGCCGGTGCTGTTCCGCCGCATGGTGCACCATCTGACGATCGTGTACTCCCGGCGGGACCGGCTTCCCCGGGGCTCGCGCGCCGACTTCCTGCGCCGGGCCCGCGCCCACTACCGCCGCTACCGCACCCCCGGCGTGCCCGTCCCCCTGCGCTGCCGGGTCCACCACGTCCTGATCCGCTTCGGCCTGCACCGCACCTACCGCACCCTCCAGCTCACCTCGGCCCTGCACCGCGCCGCCGCCCGGGCCGGCGGGAGGCTGCTGCGGGGCGTGCGGTCCGCCGCCCTCAGGACCCACTACCGCCTCCAGCGCTGCCTGCCGCTGCGCGCCGACCGCGCCGTCTTCGCCGCGTACGACGGCCGCGGCCACGGCTGCAACCCCGGCGCGCTGGAGACCGCGTTCCGCGACCTCGCGCCACACATCCGCACGGCGTGGATCGCCCGCCGCGAGCACCACCACACGATCCCGCCCGGCCCGCGCCGCCTCGTCCCCGGGACGGCCGCCTACTGGACGGCGCTCGCCCGCTCCCGCTACCTGGTCAGCAACACCGGCTTCGACGACCGCCTGGCCAAGCGCCGGGGCCAGGTCCTGATCCAGACCGGGCACGGCACCCCGCTGGGCCACATCGGCCTCGACCTCCAGGAGCGCCCCGCGGCGGCCCGCGGCCGGGACTTCGCCAGGCTGCTGAAGAACGTCGACCAGTGGGACTACGTGCTCTCCGCCAACCGCCACACCACGCTGACCCACGAGCGTGTCCACCCCGGCCGCTACACCACGCTGGAGTACGGCTACCCCCGCAACGACGTGTTCCGCACGGCGACCCCGGCGGACGTGGCCCGGCTCCGCGCCTCGCTCGGCATCCCGCAGGGCGCGGTGGCGGTCCTGTACGCGCCGACCCACCGCGACTACCGCCGCTCCCAGCGCCACCCCCTCGACCTCCAGCGGATCGTGCGCCGCCTCGGCCCGCGCTTCGTCGTCCTGGCCCGCTCCCACCACGCCTACGACGCCCCGCTGACCAGCACCTGCGGCCGGGTCGTCGACGTCTCCGGCCACCCGAGCGTGGAGTCGCTGTGCCTGGCGTCGGACGCCCTGGTCACGGACTACTCGTCGCTGATGTTCGACTACGCCAACCTGGACCGGCCGATCGTGGTCCACGCCGACGACTGGGAGGCGTACGACGCGGCCCGGGGCACCTACTTCGACCTGCGTGACTTCCCGCCGGGCGCGGTCGCCCGCGGTGAGGACGAGCTGATCGACATCTTCGCCACCGGCCACTGGCGCGGCTCCCGCTCGGCCCAGCTGCGGGCGGCGTTCCGCGAGCGCTTCTGCACCTACGACGACGGCCGGGCCGCCGAGCGGGTCGTGCGCCGGGTCGTCCTCGGGGAGTCGGAGCTGCCGCCGGTCGTGCCGCTCGGCGAGCGCCGCCCGGTGCCCTCGCATGCGGCCTCTCTGACGCGTGAACCACTCACCACGGTGCCGCTGCCGACCGGTCCCCACGCCGTCATCGACAGCCTCTGACCACGGTTCTCACTCCGGGGAGTCCCATGCCCTCCAGCCCGTCGCGGCCGACACCCAGCCGGCCGCCCTCCTGGCGCCCGTCCGGGCGGCCGGGTCGCCCGCGCGCCGCGTGAGGCGGCCCGCCCCCGGCAGACCCGCCCCCGGCAGGCCCGCCACGAGCAGACCCGCCACGAGCAGACCCGCCTCCTGACAGAAAGAGCAGAATGCCCCGCTTCAGCATCGTCGTCCCGTCCCATGGGGTCGCGGGCCGGCTGTCCCAGGCACTGGACTCCGTCCTCGCCCAGTCGTTCGGCGACTTCGAGCTGATCCCGGTGTGCGACGCACCCGACGCACCGGCGGCGGACGTCGTCACCGGCTACGCCGAGCGGGACTCCCGGGTGACGCCGGTGCACTCGCCGCCGTCGGCCGGACTGGCCGGGGCGCGCAACACCGGTCTGCAGGCGGCGGTCGGCGGCCATGTGCTGTTCCTCGACGGCGACGACGTCCTGGCCCCTGGGGCGCTGGCGGCGCTGAACGCCCGGCTGAGCACGGTGGGCGATGTCGACGTCCTGCACTTCGAGCACGAGCGCACCCCCTGGTGGGAGGGCGAGCCGGCCAACCCGGCAGCGCCCCTGCTGGCCGGGACACCGCACGCCGCCTTCTCCCCCTGCCGGGCCCCGCAGCTGACGGGCGTGTCGCTCCCGGCGTGGAGCGCGGCCTACCGCCGGGCCTTCCTCACCGAACAGGGCATCAGCTTCCCCGGCGGCCACTTCACCGACGTCGGCTTCGGCGGACTGGTCGCACTGCGGGCGGAGCGGGTGGCGACCCTGCGCACGGTCGTCGTCCGGCATCTGCTGCGCCGGCAGGGCAGCCGGCTGGGTCTTCCCGGCGAGCACCACACCGAGCTGCTCGACCAGACCGAGCTGGTGCTGGCGCGGGCCGCGGAGCAGGACCTGCCGGCGGACCGGCTGACGCCGTTGTTCGAGCAGCTCTTCGCCGCCGTACTGAAGACGGCCGCCCACCCCCGGCGGCTGACGTCCGGACGCCGCGCCTTCTTCCGGCGGGCGGGCGTGCTCTACCGGCGGCACCGCCCCTCCGGCTACCGCACGCCCGGGGGCAGCCTCGGCGTCCAGCACCGGCTGCTCGCCTCCGGGTCGTACCCGGCGTTCCGCGCCCTGCGGGCAGCCAACCGGACGGCGCTGCGGGCCACCGCGCTGCTCCCCCGCCCGCGGGGGCTGCGCACCCGGCTGCGGTACGCGGCGGGCCTGCGCCTCCCGCTCGACCAGGACCTCGTCGTGTACTGCGCGTACTGGGGCCGCGGCTACGCCTGCAACCCGGCCGCGATCCACGCCAAGGCCCGCGAACTCGCCCCGCACCTGCGCGCGGTGTTCCTGGTGGAGCCGGACGCGGTGGGCAGCGTGCCGCCGGACGTGGAGTACGCGGTGATCGGCAGCCGGAAGTACTGGGAGGTGCTGGCCCGCGCCAAGTACCTGGTCAACAACGCCAACTTCGCCGACGCCGTGGTCAAGCGCCCCGGCAGTGTGCACCTCCAGACCCAGCACGGCACCCCGCTGAAGACGATGGGCGCCGACCAGGCGACGTACCCCGTGGTGGCCGCGGCGACCGGCAGCTTCGCCAGGCTGCTGGCCCGGGTGGACCGCTGGGACTACAACCTCACCTCCAACCGGCACTCCACCGAGATGTGGGAGCGGGCGTTCCCGAGCGCCCACGAGACCCTCGAGTACGGCTATCCGCGCAACGACGTCTACTGCACGGCGTCCGCCGAGGACGTCGCCCGCGTCCGGAAGGAACTGGGCGTCCCCGACGGCAAGAAGGCCCTGCTCTACGCGCCCACGCACCGCGACTACGCCACCGGCTTCGAGACGGGCCTGGACCTGGCGGAGTTCTGCGAGGCGATCGGCGACGACTACGTGGTGCTGCTGCGCGCCCACTACTTCTACGACCGGGGCTCCTCCCGGGGCGGCGGCCGGATCATCGACGTCACCGGGCACCGCTCGTCGGAGGACGTGTGCCTGGCCGCCGACGCGCTGATCACCGACTACTCGTCGATCATGTTCGACTACGCCAACCTGGACCGGCCGATCGTGGTGTACGCCGACGACTGGGACGTCTACCGGGAGACCCGGGGCGTGTACTTCGACCTGATGGAGCTCCCGCCGGGCCGGGTCGCCCGGACTCCCGGGGAGCTGGCGGCCGTCTTCCGCGACGGCTCCTGGGCGGACGAGTCCGCCGCCGCCCTGCGGGCCGCGTTCCGGGAGCGCTTCTGCCAGTTCGACGACGGGCGGGCCGCCGAGCGCGTCGTGCGCCGGGTGCTGCTGGGGGAGCCGCCCGAGTCGATCCCGCCCGTGGTCCCGCTCGCACAGCGCGTCCCGGCCCCCGCCGCCATCCTCGTGAGGAGCTGACCGAAGAAGTGCCCCGCTTCAGCATCATCGTCCCCGTCTACAAGGTGCAGGGCTTCCTGCGGGAGTGCCTCGACTCGGTGCTCGGCCAGTCCTACGGCGACTTCGAGGTGATCGCCGTGGACGACCGCTCGCCCGACGGCAGCGGCGCGATCCTCGACGAGTACGCCGCCCGCGACGCCCGGGTGCGGGTGCTGCACCTGCCCGAGAACGTCGGCCTCGGCCGGGCCCGCAACGCCGGTCTCGCGCAGGCGGCCGGCGACTACGTCCTGTTCCTGGACAGCGACGACCACTACACGCCCGGCCTGCTGGCCGCCGTCGCCGCCCGCCTGGCCGCGACCGACGACCCGGACATCCTGGTCTTCGACCATGTGCGCACCCACTGGTGGGGCCGGGGCGGGCGCAGCGAAGCGGCGGACCTGCTGGCCTCGGCGGGCCTGGAGACGTTCCGCATCCGGCAGAGCCCGCAGTATCTGAACCTGTTCCTGGTCGCCTGGAACAAGGCCTACCGGCGCTCCTTCTTCCAGGAGCACGAGCTGGAGTACGCGCCGGGCCTGTACGAGGACGCGCCGGTCACGTACCGGTCGATGGTGCTGGCCGACCGGATCGCCTGCCTGGACCGGATCGGTGTGGAGTACCGGCAGCGCCGGCGGGGCGCGATCACCAAGACGCCCGGGCGCCGGCACTTCGAGATCTTCCCGCAGTACGAGGGCCTGTTCACGTTCCTGGAGCAGCGCCCCGGCCTGGACTGGGCGCGTCCGCTGCTGCTGGAGCGGGCGCTGGACCACATGCTGTTCGTGCTGGCCCGCGAGGACCGGGTGCGTCCGGCGGACCGGGGCGACTTCTACCGCGAAATCCGCTCCTTCCACCGCCGTCACCTCCCCGAGGGGGGTTTCCCGCAGCCGGACGGCTGGCGCGGGGCCGAGATGCGGCTGCTGGCCTCGGCGCCCTACGCGTCGTACGCGGCGGTGCGCGGGCTGCGGGATCTGCGCGCCGCCGCGCTGGGCGGGCAGCGGCGGGTGGTGAAGAAGGCGTCGGAGACCGCGGTGCGCGGCTGGTACGCGGCCCAGTCGAGGCGTCCCCTCGATCCGCACCTCGCCGTCTACTCGGCGACCCACCACCGCGGGGTGTCCGGCGACCCGGCCGCGATCCACGCGAAGGCGCGCGAGATCGCCCCGCACATCCGGGGCGTGTGGGTGGTGAGGGAGGACGCCGTGGACGCGCTGCCGCCCGGCATCGAGCACGTGACGCCGGGCTCGCGGCGCTACCACGAGGTCATGGCCCGTGCCACGTACTGGGTGAACAACGTCAACTGGCCCGGCACCCTGGCCAAGCGGCCCGGCAGCGTGCACATCCACACCCATCAGGGCACCCCGCTCAAGTACATGGGCGCCGATCTGCTGACCAAGCCGGGCGCCCGGCACGGCTTCGACGTGCCGCAGATGCTGCGCCGCGCCGACCGCTGGGACTACAGCCTGGTCGCGGGGCGGCACGCGGAGCGGGCCTGGGAGCGGGCGTACCCGTGCCACTTCACCTCGCTGCGGACCGGCAGCCCGCGCAACGACGTGCTGGTCGGCGCCGGTCCGGAGCGGGGCCCGGAGGTGCGCGAGCGGCTCGGCGTCCCGGCCGGTGACACGGTGGTGCTGTACGCGCCGACCCGCCGGGACTACCGGCGGGGCGGCCACGTGGACCGGTTCGACCTGGCCCGGTTCGCCGAGGACCTGGGCCCCGCGCACACGCTGGTCGTGCGCCTGCACCCGTCGCTGGCCGGAGGTGTTGCGCGGGGGCTCGGCCTGGCCGACCTGCACCGGCGGGGCGTGCTGGTGGACGCGACCGACGAGCCGCACGTCGAGGACGTGATGCTCGCCTCCGACGTGCTGGTCACCGACTACTCCGCCCTGATGTTCGACTACGCCCTGCTGGACCGGCCGATCGTCGTCCACGCCGACGACTGGGGGGCGTTCGCGGCGAGCCGGGGCGCCTACTTCGACATCACGGCCGACGCGCCGGGCCATGTGTCGCGCTCCTACCGGGAGCTGGCCTGGCTGTTCGCCTCCGGCACCTGGCAGGACGGGGAGGCCGCGCGGCTGCGGGCGGGCTTCCGGGACCGGTACTGCGAGTTCGACGACGGGCGGGCCGCCGAGCGGGTCGTCCGCCTGCTGATGCTGGGCGAACGGGGCGGATCGCTGCTGCCCGCGGCCCGCCGGACCGGAGGTTCCCGCACACGACCCGAGGCGCTGATCGAGAGATGAGAACTCCCGCGACCCCCGAGGCCGCCCCCTCCCTGCCCGGCCAGCGGGCCTCCTCGGCCCGGCCGCCGGCCGCCGCCGAGCCGCTGCGGCCGGTGCACTGGTGGCATGCCGCCCTGGTCGCCGTGCCCACCGCCGCCCTGTTCGTGCTGGGCTACCGGCGCCGCTGGATCTGCGACGACGGGCTCATCTATCTGCGCCCGGTCCGGCAGATCCTGGCGGGCAACGGGCCCGTGTTCAACGTCGGTGAGCGGGCGGAGAGTTCGACCGGCACTCTCTGGCAGTGGATGCTCGCCCTCACCACCTGGGTCACCGGCGAGGACCCGGCGTTCCTCGCGGTCGGGCTCGGCCTGGTGCTGAGCACCGCGGGGTTCGCGTTCGCCCTGCTCGCCACGTGCCGGCTGCACCGGGGCGCCGGGCTGCTGCTCCCGGCGGGTGTGCTCGTGCTGCTGGCCGTACCGCCGTTCTGGTCGTACATGACCTCGGGTCTGGAGAGCGGCCTCGGCGCCTTCTGGACCGGCCTGTCGTGGTGGCTGCTGACACGGACCCGGCGCGGTCAGGAGGCCCGGGAGACGTGCACGGCCGCTTTCGTGCTGGGGCTGGGTCCGCTGGTCCGGCCCGATCTCGCGGTGGTCACGGCGTGCTTCCTGGCGGCCCAGTGGTGGGTGCTGCGCCCCTCCGGGCGGGGCACGGCGGCGATGCTGGCCTCGGCGGGAGCGGTGCCGCTGGCGTACGAGGTCTTCCGGGCGGGGTACTACGGGATCCTGGTGCCGCTGCCCGCCATCGCCAAGGAGGCGAGCGCCAGCGACTGGAGCCGGGGCGCCGGCTACGTGCAGGAGACGCTCGGGCCGTACTGGCTGTGGCCGGTCGTCCCGGTGCTCGGGGCGCTGGCCGTGCTGCTGGTGCGGCGCACCCGCCGGGAGCAACGGGACCACGCCCCGGGCCGGGCCTCGCTCGCGGTGCTGGTGGCGCCGCTCGCGGCCGGCCTGCTGCTGGCCGGGTACGTCGTCCGAGTCGGCGGCGACTACATGCACGCCCGCATGATCCTTCCCGCGCTCCTGCTGCTGCTCCTGCCGGTGCTGATCGTCCCCGCGACCCGGTTCACCGGCGTGGCGGGCGTGCTGCTGGCGGTGTGGCTGTGCGCGGCGGTCAGTCCGCTGCGGACGCCCTTCGACGTGCGCAGCACGCCCGGGTCGTTCAACGTGCGCAGCTCCGACGTGGAGGGCCTCGGCGACCACAACCCGGTGCGCACCGCCACCTGGGTGGCCAACTGGCCGGCCCTGCCGGAGGGGCGCGCCATGCTGGCGCGGGCCGAGCGCGCTGCCGGGCCGACGCTGCTCTACTTCGACGCCGAGCGGCGGCTGCACGCGACACCGATGCGCGCGGACTCCCCGTACCGGGTGGTGATCGTGGGACGTCATCTCGGAGTGACGGGGGCTGCGGCGCCGCTGGACGCCTATGTCAACGACGCCTGGGGGCTGGCCAGTCCCATCGGGGCGCATCTGGCGCTGGAGCGGTGGAGCTGGCCCGGGCACGAGAAGTTCCTGCGCAACTACTGGGTCTTCGCCGAGTGGGCGGCCGAGCACCCGCCGCAGCGCGACCTGATGCGGGCCGGGGCCCCGCGGGAGGCGGTCGAGGCGGCCCGGGCCGCGCTGGGCTGCGGCGAACTCGCCGAGTTGAGGGAGTCGGTGCGTGCACCGCTCACCGCCGAGCGGTTCTGGCGGAACCTCACCGGGGCGGTCGAGCGGACCCGGTTCCGCTTCGCGCGCTGGCCGGCGGCGGCGCAGCAGGCGCTGTGCGACCGTCCGGCAGGTGGGCGTAGCGGCCTCACCCGATGAAGTGATCCGGGGTCAGGGCATGCGTAGGGGCGGGAACATTCGGCGCATGCCCCAGACCCCTTACACCCTCCTGTGAGCGTCCCGGTCCTGGTCCGGAGGGCCGTGCGCGGTGCGACGGCGCTGCGCGGCGGCCGTGCCGGGCGGCTCACCCCCTACCAGTTCTACGGCGCCCTGTTCTGGCTGGTGATGACGCTGGCGTACTGGCGGATCCCGCTGTGCTGCGACGCCGGACAGCACGCGGCGGTCGTCGAGCGCCTCAAGGCCGATCTGCTGCACCCGGCCCACACCATGGCGGACCTGCCGGGCGAGGGCAGCCCGTACTACGGGCCGTACGCCGTCGCCCAGGGCGTGGTGGCGCGGCTGACGGGGCTGTCGGGCTGGGAGGTGGTGAAGCTCGCCGGGCCGGTGCATCTGCTGGTGCTGCTGACGGGGCTCGGCCGTTTCGTCAGGACCCTCACCCCGCGCCCCTGGGCGCCGGTGTGGGCCCTGCTGTTCATGACGCTGCTGTGGGGCACCGCGCGGATCCTGTGGAGCGGCTACCTCGGGCTGATGTCGATGACGACGAACCTGGGCTACCCCTCCGCGCTCGCGATCGGCCTGACGTTCTGGGCGTGGGCCTGGACGGGCACGCGTGCCCGGGACGACACCCGCGCCGTGCGGTTCGTCGGCCCGAGCGGGCTCGGCGGCTGGTGGGGGTACGCCGGGATCGGTGCCCTGTACGGGCTGGTCCTGCTCACCCATCCCGTCACGGCCGCCTCGGCACTCACCGGGGCGGTGGCGATCGTGGCGTCCCGGCAGCGCGGCTGGCGCCGGCCGGTCGTGGCGCGCTGGGCGCTCACCGGGGCGGCCTTGACGACGGTGGCCCTGACCTGGCCGTACTACGACGTCCTGACGCTGGTGGGCGACACCGGCATGGACGCGATGCACCGGCAGCTGTACGAGCGGATGCTCGCCAACTCCTGGCTGGCGCTGCTCGGTCTGCCCGCGCTGTGGGTGCGGGCCCGCCGGTCGGCGCGTGATCCGCTGGTGTGGATGTTCCTGCTGGAGTGCCTGCTGGTGGCGTACGGCTGGGTCAGCGGGCACTACACGTACGCCCGGGCCCTGTGGGCCGCGCTGGTGCCGTTGCAGTTCGCCCTGGCGGTGGAGCTGGCGGCGCCCCGGCCCTGGCAGCGGGCCCGGCGGGTGCTGGGCGGGGCGGCGGCGGTGGGGGCGTGCGTCGGGTTCGTCACCGTGCACGCCGGAGCGGTCGTGCCGCGCTCGGTCGACCCGGTGGGGTTCACACAGCCGACGCGCTGGCCGTCGTACGACTGGGCGGCACGGCACATCGGGCCCGGCGAGGTCGTGATCACCGACGGGTACTTCGCCAGTCACGCCATCGCCGGGTACGGGCCGAACCTCGCCGCACCCATCTGGCCCGACCCCGCCCTGGACGAGCGGCGGCGCGAGCGCCGGGCGGCCGACGTCCGCGCCTATCTCGCCCCCGGCTCGACCCGCGCCGGGCGGTCCGCCGTCGTCCGCCGCTACCACGTGCGCTGGCTGCTGCTGACGCGCTGGCACCCGGTGCCCGAGGAGGCCGTGGTGGTGGCGTGGAGCAGTCGGACGGGGGAGGTGCTGGCGCGGGTCGGGGGGTGACTGCGGCCAGGTCTTCGGGACTACTCGATGACGAGGTCGACCTCGATGTTGCCGCGGGTGGCGTTGGAGTACGGGCAGACCTGGTGGGCCTGCTCGACCAGCTTGCGGCCGGTCGCCTCGTCCACGCTGTCGGGCAGCTCCACGCGGAGGGTGACGGCGAGCCCGAAGCCCTCACCCTGCTTGCCTATGGAGACCTCGGCGGTCACGGCGGCGTCGCTGACGTCGGTCTTGGCCTGGCGGCCGACGAGGCCGAGGGCGCTGCCGAAGCAGGCGGCGTAACCGGCGGCGAAGAGCTGCTCGGGGTTGGTGCCCTGGCCGTTGCCGCCCATCGCCTGGGGCACGCCCAGCGGGAGGTCCAGCACACCGTCGGAGCTGACGGCGCGGCCCTCGCGGCCGTGGGTGGCGGTGGCGACAGCGGTGTAGAGCGCGTCCATGGAAAACCTTCCCTCTCACGTCAACGTTCGGCGGCCCGCTTCCGGGCCGCCTGACCTCCAGAATTAGAGCACACAATTAAGTTGTGCGCAATTAAATGGTGGATTCGAGCTACCCTGGAGGTATGAACACGCCCGACGACGACTGGCTCCGCCTGGACCAGCAGATCTGCTTCTCCCTGCACGCGGCCTCCCGCGCCTTCAACGGCGTCTACCGCGGGATCCTCAAGGACCTCGGGCTCACCTACCCGCAGTACCTGGTGATGCTGGTGCTGTGGGAGCACGACGAGCTGCCCGTGAAGAAGCTCGGCGAGCACCTGCGCCTGGACTCCGGCACGCTGTCGCCGCTGCTCAAGCGGCTGGAGGCGGCCGGTCTGGTGCGCCGGGAGCGCAGTGCGCGCGACGAGCGGTCGGTGGAGGTGCGGCTGACCGAGGAGGGCGTCGCGCTGCGCGGGCGGGCGCTTCGGGTGCCGCGCCGGATCGCCTCCTCGACCGGCTTCGACCCCGAGGAGGTCCGCGCCCTGCGCGCCCGCCTGGACGAGCTCACCACCGCGCTGGACGCGGCCGCGCTCGCGGAGCCGCAGGGCGGCCCGCCGGCAGACGAGCGGTCGTAGCGGCGCCGGGCGGCACCTCGGACACACCCGGCGGCACCTCGGCCGGCTCCCGCCGGACGTGGAGACGGAGCACCACGTCGTCCCTGACGTGTTCCTCCCGGACGGTGAACTCCTTCTCCAGGACGGCGAGCTTGGTGCGTTCGACCGGGTCGGGCGGCAACCAGCGCGGATCCAGCGCAGACCGCTCGGCGACCACCCAGACACGCTCCACCGAGGCGAGCCGCCGCCGCAGCTCCCCGGGGGTCGCCTCCAGCCCCCACAGCGTCCCGGAGCGGGGCGCGGACTCCCGCAGCGCGATGTCCCGCGCCCGCCGGAACCCCTTCGGGTAGGCCAGCGCGGCGAGCCTGCCGACCGACGGCACGAACAGCACCGGGTCGCCGGGGCGCATCTGGCGGACGGCGAGCGCGGAGACCACGGCGAGGTTGTCCCGGCGGTGGGCGGCGGAACGGTCCTGGCGATGCACCGGAAGCTGATTCAGGAAGACGGCGGTGAGGGCGAGAACGCCGGTGACGCCCACGACGGCCCGCACCTGCCGGCCACCCACCCGCAGCCGCCGCCCGTCGAACCGCACCCGCCCCAGCGCCCGGGCCACCCGCCCGGCCCCGGCCGCGACCAGCAGGGAAGCCCCCGCCAGCGCGTAGAGCACGTACCGGTCGTGGTAGAGCGGCCGGACCTGCGACACGGTCATCAGGATCCCCGGCGGCACCAGCAGCAGCGGAAGCGCGACCGCGGCCGTGCGCCGCTCGCGGAGTCCCACGGCCATCAGCAGCAGCGCCCCCCAGAACACCGGCCCCGCCCGGCCGGGAGAGAAGTTCCGGGCCAGCCTCTCCACCCGGTCCCACCCCGGCGACTCCAGCCACGCCACCTGCCCGGACTGCCCCAGCGACACCCACGCCAGCGGCAGCAGGAGCAACGCCACCGCTCCCGCCGCACGCCCCCAGCCGGACCAGACCCTCCCCGGCACCCGGAGCAGGGCCAGCGTCACCGCGTGCGCGCCCAGCACCGGCAACGCCAGTTCGTGCAGCACACAGGTCAGGGCGGCAACCGTCCCGTACGGCCACCAGGCCCGGGCACCCGCTCCGTCCACGGCCCTCAGGAGCAGCAGCGTCGCCCCCGCCGCACCCGCCGCGACCAGCGCGTACGACCGTCCCTCCTGGGCGTAGTGGCCGGTCATCGGCGTGATCGCGTAGAGGACCCCGGCCCACAGGCCGACCCGGGGCCCGGCCAGCCGGACGCCCAGGGCCGCGACCAGGCCGGCGGTCGCCGTCGCCGCGCACACCGACGGCAGGCGCAGTACGACCTCGCCCGGGTGGACGGCGAGGACGGCGTGCAGGAACAGGTAGTACAGGCCGTGCACCGCGTCCACGTCGTGCAGCAGCCGCCAGATCTGCGGGACCGTGCGCTGCGCGACCTGGAAGGTGACGCTCTCGTCGCCCCACATGCCGCCGCGGTCCAGGCCCCACAGCCCGGTCGCGAGCATCACCGCCATGGGCACCGTCACGGGCACCACCCCCGCGCCGAAGCCGCCGATCCCCCTCGCCCGTCCGCTCTTCACGGCCCGATTCTGAGCCGAATCAGAGGCTTGGTACGGGTTTAATGGTGTGTTATCACTTTTATGTCATTCGCCCGGCTTACGATCCGCCGTGATGAATGCCGAGAAGGAGACCGAGAGGGACACCGGGAGGCCGCCCGCCGAGGTCGCCGTCGTGGTGATCGGTTACGAGGACGCCGGGCATGTGACGGCAGCCGTGCGCTCGGCGCTGGCTCAGGGCCCGGCCGTGCGCGAGGTGGTGGCCGTCGACGACTGCTCGACGGACGGCAGCGCCGGTCTGCTCGACCGGCTCGCCACCTCGGAGCCACGCCTGAAGGTGATCCGCCGCCGGGTCAACAGCGGCGGCTGCGGCACCCCGCGCAACACCGGGCTCGACGCGGTGACCTCGCCCTACGTGATGTTCCTGGACAGCGACGACGTCCTGCCGCCCGGTGCGGTCGACGTGCTGCTCGAAGCGGCCGAGGGGGCGCACGCGGAGGTCGCGAGCGGGCTGTGCGTACGCCGCGAACTGCCGTCGGGGCGTGAAGTCCCCTGGCAGCCGCGCCTCTACGCGCTGCACGCCGTGGTGCCGCACCCCGCCCGGCGGCCCCGCCTGGTCCACGACACGCTCTGCGTCAACAAGCTCTACCGCACCGCCTTCCTGCGCGCGCACGGCATCCGTTTCCCCGAGGGCCGCTTCCCGTACGAGGACGTCGTCTTCACCGCGCGCGTCCTGGCCGCGGCTCCGCGCGTCGTCCTGGTCCCGGACCGGGTGTACGTCTGGCACGTGCGCCGGTCCGCCGGGCGGCTGTCGATCTCCCTGGACCGGGCCGGTGCCGAGAACTGGCGGGCCCGTACGGAGGCGTGCCGACAGGCGTACGAGGTGCTGCTGGGCGCCGGACAGAAGGAACTCGCGCGGGCCGCGCGCGCCAAGTTCCTCGACCACGACCTGCGCATGTACGTGCGCGAACTGGGGTTGCGCGATGCCGCCTACCGGCGCGCGTGGTGGGAGCTCACGCGGGCGCACCTCGCGGAGTACGACGCCGACGACTGGGCCCGGAACCCGGCCGCTCCCGGCCGGCTGATCGGGCGGGTCGTCCTGGCCTCCCCGGAGCCACGCGACCTGCCCCGGCTGCGGGAACTCGCCGCCCGCCCGGCCCGGCTGTACCCGCCGTACGCCCGTGCGGCGGACGGCACGCCCGTCTGGTCGGCGGGCCTCCCGCAGGTCTCCCTGGAGCCTCTTCAGGCCCGGCCGGTACGTGCGCTGCCCCTCGCCGTCGACGCGGAGCTGCGGCCGACGGCGCGTGGCACCCGGCTGCGGCTGCGCCTGCACGAGCTGTACGGGCGTGTGGCGCAGGCGGGACCGGAGACGGTGGACGTGGAGTGGCGGTTCCGGGACGACGGGGACGTGGTGGTCCCGGGTGCGAGCGCGGTGCTCGTGCCGTGCGCGGAGACCTCCGGGGCCTCGGGGGCCTCCGGGACCGCCGAAGCCTCCGGGGCCGTCGGGGCCTCCCGGACCGCCGAAGCCTCCGCGGCCGTCGGGGCCTCCCGGACCTCCGGATCCGGGCCTGTCTCCGCCGCCGCCTGGTCGGCGCAGACGGACGTCGACCTCCCCGCACTGGCCGCGCCCGGCGTGGGCACCTGGGACCTGCGCCTTCGCATCCGCTTCCGCGACGGCACGAGCCGCGATGTCACGGCGCACGCCCTCACGGGCGCCGGTCTGCTGCGCCGCAGCGCCGTCCCGAGCGCCCGGCACGGCGTGGTACTCGTACAGCCGTACACCACCCACTCCGGCGCGCTGGCACTGCGGGTGGCCCCCGGCGTACGCGGTGTGCTGGCGGTCGTACGCGCACGACTGCGCCGCCTGCTTCACTGAAGGCACGACCACCACGACGGATCAGCGCACAGCACCACCACGGGTCAAACTCTTGAGGGGACGGCCGCACATGACCTGGTTGATCACCGGCGGCGCCGGCTACATCGGCGCGCACGTCGTACGGGCGATGACCACGGCGGGGGAACGGGCGGTGGTGTACGACGACCTGTCCACCGGCATCGCCGAGCGCGTTCCCGACGGGGTGCCGCTGGTGGTGGGCTCGACCCTGGACGCCGAGCGGCTCGCCCGCGCCCTCGCGGACCACTCGGTCACCGGCGTCGTCCACCTCGCGGCGAAGAAGCAGGTGGGCGAGTCGGTCGAACGGCCGCTGGACTACTACCGGGAGAACGTCGAGGGCCTGCGGATCCTGCTGGACGCCGTGACGGCGGCGAAGGTGCCGTCCTTTGTCTTCTCCTCCTCGGCGGCGGTGTACGGCATGCCCGACGTGGACCTGGTCACGGAGGAGACGCCGTGCGTGCCCATGTCGCCGTACGGCGAGACCAAGCTGGCCGGTGAGTGGCTGGTCCGCGCGACGGGCCGGGCGTCCGGGCTGTCGACGGCGTGCCTCCGCTACTTCAACGTGGCCGGCGCGGCGGGCCCGGAGCTCGCGGACGCCGGCGTCTTCAACCTCGTCCCCATGGTCTTCGAGAAGCTCACGGAGAACACGCCCCCGCGGATCTTCGGCGACGACTACCCGACCCCCGACGGCACCTGTGTGCGCGACTACATCCATGTCGTCGACCTGGCCGAGGCCCATGTCGCGGCGGCCCGGGTCCTGCGCTCCTCCCCGGGCCGCGACCTCACGCTCAACATCGGCCGGGGCGAGGGCGTCTCCGTCCGGGAGATGATCGACCGCATCAACGCGGTCACCGGATACGACCGGCCGCCCGCGGTCACCCCCCGCCGCCCGGGCGACCCGGCCCGCGTCGTCGCCTCCGCCGACCGCGCGGCCACCGAACTGGGCTGGAAGGCCCGGCTCGGCGTGCAGGACATGATCACGTCGGCGTGGGAGGGGTGGGTGCGGCTGCACCCGGAGGCGGGGCGCGACTGACCTGCCCGGTCACGGACCCGGGCGGCTCGGCGTCCGCCCGGGCGCCCTCATGCGAGGCGCAACCCGCCGGCTCGGCCGGGGTCGCCGGGCCACTTTCATGTGAGGCGCGCATCGCAGGATCCGGGCCCGTGCCTGCCCGGGCCCCCTCACCCGAGGCGTACACCCGCCTGGGCCGGGCCACCCGCCCCGGGGGTCTGGTGCCCGCCGTCGGCCTGGCTCGCCCGCGGCCTCGCACCCCGACCGCCGGGGCCCCTTCGGCGCGACGCCCCCTGCCGGCGCCGGCCCCGGCCCCGGCACCGGCACCGGCACCGGCACCGGCACCGGCACCGAGGAGACTCCGCCCTACAACGCCTTCAGTCCCTCCGCCGTGGCCCGGGCCAGCGCCCCGAGGTATCCCTGCGGCAGCTTCGGGTTGCGGATCACCACCGAGCGCCAGTACAGCGGGCCGGAGATCAGGTCGAGGGCGAGGTCGCGGTCGATGCCCGGGCTGAGTTCGCCGCGGCGTTCCGCCGCCGTCACGATGCCGGTGGCGACGCCGTCCTGGCCCTCACGCAGGGCCTTCTGCATGGCCTCGGCGATGTCGGGGTTGCGGGCCGCCTCGGCCTGGAGGTCAGGGATGACCTGCGAGGCGACGGGGTGGCGCAGGGCCCGGGACGTCACCTCGTAGAGGAGCCGCAGGTCGCCCTCCAGGGAGCCGGTGTCCGGCGCCGGCAGGCCCTGCACCGCAAGGGCCGAGACGAGGTCGAGGACCAGGTGCAGCTTCGAGCGCCAACGGCGGTACACCGCCGTCTTCCCGACCCCCGCCCGGCGCGCGATCCCCTCGATGGACATCCGCGCGTAGCCGACGGCCGCGAGCTCCTCGAAGACGGCCGCCCGGATCGCCTCCGTCACGTCCTGGCGCAGTACGGCCGCCCCCGCGGGGGCCCGGCGGCGCGGGGGCTGCTGGGGCTCGTCGGGCTTCGTCGTCATGCCGACAGCATAGGGCGTCACGACGAAACGGTTGCGTTCCGACGCTCGTACGACGTACGCTCCCGTTGCGACGATACGGTCCCGTCCCGACGTAAGAATTCGGGAAGAGTCCGGTAAAAACCGCCTCCTTCCGGGCCTCCCCCAACCCCCGAGCGAAAGCAGCGGATGTGAGCACGGTCCTCGACACACCGCCCCAGACCCCGGCCCCGGCCGACGACCTCGCGGCCCTCGCCGCCCGCCACGGCCTCTCGGTCAGCGGCGCCCGGCCCTCCCTGCCCGAGTACGTCCGGCAGCTGTGGGCCCGCCGCCACTTCATCACCGCGTTCGCCACCGCCAAGCTCACCGCCCAGTACAGCCAGGCGAAGCTCGGCCAGGTCTGGCAGGTGATGACCCCGCTGCTGAACGCGGCGGTCTACTACTTCATCTTCGGCGTGCTGCTCGGCACCAAGCACGGCGTGCCGGACTACGTCCCGTTCCTGGTCACAGGCGTGTTCATCTGGACGTTCACGCAGAGCTCGATCATGGCGGGCACCCGCGCGATCTCCGGCAACCTCGGCCTGGTGCGCGCCCTGCACTTCCCGCGCGCCGCGCTGCCGCTGTCGTTCTGCCTCCAGCAGCTGCAGCAGCTGCTGTTCTCGATGGGCGCCCTGGTCGTCATCCTGCTCTGCTTCGGCGTACCGGTCGGCGCGTCCTGGCTGCTGGCGCTGCCGGCCCTGTTCCTGCAGTTCACCTTCAACGCCGGCGTCTCCATGGTCATGGCCCGGATGGGTGCCAAGACCCCCGACATCGCCCAGCTGATGCCGTTCGTGCTGCGCACCTGGATGTACGTCTCGGGTGTCATGTGGAGCATCGACAAGCTGGCGCAGAAGGACAGCCTGCCCCACGTGGTGACGCTCGCGCTGGCGGCCAACCCGGCCGCCGTCTACATCGACCTGATGCGCTTCGCCCTGATCGACAGTTTCCACGCGAACCAGCTCCCCACCCACGTGTGGGCGCTCGCCGCCGGCTGGGCGCTGGTCGCCGGCGTCGGCGGCTTCATCTACTTCTGGAAGGCTGAGGAGACGTACGGCCGTGGCTGAGCACCTGAGCGAGAAGATCCCGACCGTCGTCGCCGACGGCGTCGACATCGTCTACCGCGTCAACGGCACCGGCGCCGGGCGCGGCTCCGCGACCGCCGCCCTCAACCGCATCATGCGCCGCAAGCAGGCCGAGAAGGCGTCGGGCGTGCGCCGGGTGCACGCCGTGAAGAACGTGTCCTTCGTCGCCTACCGGGGCGAGGCCATCGGCCTGATCGGCACCAACGGCTCCGGCAAGTCGACCCTGCTGAAGGCCGTCGCCGGTCTCCTGCCCGTGGAGAACGGCCGTATCCACACCGACGGCCAGCCCTCCCTGCTCGGCGTCAACGCCGCCCTCATGAACGATCTGACCGGCGAGCGCAACGTGCACCTCGGCGGCCTGGCCATGGGCATGTCCCGCGAGCAGATCAGGGACCGCTACCAGGAGATCGTCGACTTCTCGGGCATCAACGAGAAGGGCGACTTCATCACGCTGCCGATGCGGACGTACTCCTCCGGCATGGCCGCGCGGCTGCGGTTCTCCATCGCCGCCGCCAAGGACCACGACGTCCTGCTGATCGACGAGGCGCTGGCCACCGGCGACCGCTCCTTCCAGAAGCGCTCCGAGGCGCGCATCCGCGAGCTGCGCAAGCACGCGGGCACGGTGTTCCTGGTCAGCCACAACAACAAGTCGATCCGTGACACCTGCGACCGGGTGCTGTGGCTGGAGCGCGGGGAGCTGCGCATGGACGGGCCGACGGAGGACGTCCTCAAGGAGTACGAGGCGTTCACCGGGGACAAGGCACCGAAGCCGAAGCCCAAGCCGAAGGCCGCCGTTCCCTCGTGAGGCGCACCCGGTCGGCCCTTTTGCCTCATTGATGGCAGCATGACCGCATACGGTGCAGCTGCGAGAGGGGTCCCCGTGATGGCCGAGCTCAGTGTCATCGTCCACGGGCCGAACGTCCAGGACCATCTGACCGAACTCCTCGGCTCCCTCGCCGCCCACCCCCTTCCGGACGCCGAGGTGATCGTGGCCGCGGCCGGCGACTGGGCCCGGGAGACCGCCGAGCGGCACACCCCGGAGATCCAGGTCGTACCGCTGCCGGACGGTACGGGCGACGCGGCGGCCCGGGCGGCGGGCGCGGCCCGGGCCTCAGGCCGCTGGCTGCACTTCGTCCACGCCAAGGACGGCCTGCCCGCGGGCGCCCCGCGCACGGTCGCCGAGCGGGTGGCCGAACTCCCCGGCGAGGTCGATGTCCTCCTGCTCGACCACGTCCGCAGCACCTGGCACACCTCCGGCATGCCCTCCCCGGACGGCTCGCTCCTCGCCCGGGCGGGCCGCGCCGACGTCGCCCTCGACGACTGCGCGCCCCTGCTGCGGCTGACCCCGCTGCTCGGCACCCGCGTCCTGCGCGCGGACTTCTGGAGGGCGCACCAACAGCGGCTCACCACCGACGACGAGCCCTACGCCGCCCTGGCCGTCCTGCTGCTCGCCGACCGCGTCGCCTGCCTGCCGCACGTCGCCTACGAGGACCGCCGGCTGCGCCCCGCGAGCCTGCCCCCGGTCACACCCGAGCAGCGCTACGGCCTCGTGGAGCGCTACGAGTCCCTCCTCGACCTCACCCGCGACCGGCGCGCCGCGCACACCGTGCTCTACGACCTCATGGTCCGCGAATGCCTGCGCACCTTCGCACGCGGCGGCATGCCGGAGGAGGTCGCGCGGGAGTTCTTCCGCCGGGCGTCCCTGGCCGCCCTGCGCCGCCGCCCGGAGAACCACCGCCGCCCGGCCGGACTCGAAGGCGTCCGCCGCTCCCTGCTCGAGGAGGGCGCCTACACGAAGTACCGGGCCTTCCAGACCGTCAACCGCACCCGCCGCACCGCCAGGTCGGCCGTTCGGACCCGTAAGCGCCAGGTCGGCGCCAAGCTCCGCGACCACCAGTACCGCAGGGCGCTCGGCCGCCCCGTCAACCCGCATCTCGCGGTGTTCTCGGCGTACTGGAACCGCGGCTTCGCCTGCAACCCCGCCGCGATCGCCGCCAAGCTCGCCGAACTGGCCCCGCAGATCCACGCGGTGTGGGTGGTCACCGAGGAGAACGCGGCCCTGCTCCCGCCCGGCACCGACCACGTCGTGCCCGGCAGCCGCCGCTACTGGGAGGTTCTGGCGACCGCCAAGTACCTCGTCAACAACGTCAACTTCGCGAACGCGGTGGTCAAACGCCCGGACGCGGTCCACGTCCAGACCCATCACGGCACGCCCCTGAAGCGCATGGGCATCGACCAGATGGCGTTCCCGGCCGCCGCGCAGGGCCTGGACTTCCGGGCGCTGCTGGAACGCATCGACAAGTGGGACTTCAGCGTGTCGGCCAACCGTCACACCACCCGCATGTGGGAGCGGGCGTACCCGTCGCGCTATGTCTCACTGGACCACGGCTATCCGCGCAACGACATCTACTACACGGCCGGTGCCGACGACATCCGAACGGTCCGCGACCGTCTCGGCATCGCCCCGGGCCGCCGGGCCGTCCTCTACGCACCCACCCACCGCGACTACGAGGCCGGCTGGACCCCGCGCCTGGACCTCGCCGCCCTCGCCGACCGCCTGGGCGAGGACACGGTCCTGCTCGTGCGCGGCCACTACTTCTACGGCGGCGCCGCCTCCCCGCTCACGAACCTGCGCCGCACGGGCCGGATCATCGACGTCTCCTCCTACGACCCGGTCGAGGAGCTGTGCCTGGCGGCGGACGCCCTGGTCACGGACTACTCCTCGATCATGTTCGACTACGCCAACCTCGACCGGCCGATCGTGATCTACGCCGACGACTGGGAGACCTACCGCACGACCCGGGGCGTCTACTTCGACCTGATGGCGGAGGCCCCGGGCCCGGTCGCCCGCACCCAGCAGGAGCTGACGGAGATCCTCACCACCGAGGCCTGGCGCGACGAGAACGCGGCGAAGACCCGGACCGTCTTCCGGCGCCGGTTCTGCGAGTACGACGACGGGCGCGCCGCCGAACGCGTCGTCCGCCGGGTCTTCCTCGGCCAGGACGAACGGGACCTGCCGCCCGTGCTGCCGATCGAGGAACGCACCCCGGCCCCGGCCCCGCAGGAGGCGACCGCATGAGCACCCCCGACGTCACCGTGGCGGTCATCGTCTACAACGACGCCGAACGCCTCACCCGCGCGGTCGACTCGGTCCGCCGCCAGACCCACGCGAACCTCGAGATCATCATCAGTGACGACCACTCCACGGACGCGACCCCGGCGGTGGCACAACGGCTGGCGGCCCAGGACCCCCGCATCCGGCACCTCCGCCTGGAGCGGAACAGCGGCGGCTGCAGCGCCCCGCGCAACCGCGCCCTGCGGATCGCGCGGGCGCCGTTCCTGATGTTCCTCGACAGCGACGACGAACTCCCCGGCAACGCCGTCGAACTGCTGCTCGCCGCGCACCGCGAACGCGAGATCGACTTCGCGATGGGCGCGGTGCAGCGGGTCCGGGTGGACAACGGCCGCCGCTCGACGTGGATGCCGCACCTGGTCGCCGAGCGCCGCACCCTCGACGGCATCGAGGCCGATCCGCGCCTGCTCTTCGAGCACCTGGCCACCAGCAAGATGTACGCCCGCGCCTTCCTCGACCGGCACGGCCTGCGCTTTCCCGAGGGCATCCACTACGAGGACCAGCTGTTCTCGGCACAGGCGTACTGCCTGGCCAAGACCTTCACGATCGTCCCGGAACCGGTCTACCGCTGGTACGTGGCGCCCTTCGCGGCCTTTGAGGCGGCCTCGATATCCAACCAGCGGCACAAGCTCGCCAACGTCCGGGACCGGGTGCACGTCCAGCACCTCATCGACATGTTCCTGGCCGAGAGCGGGCACGAGTCGCTGCGCGAGGACAAGGACCACAAGTTCCTCAAGCACGACTTCCGGATGTACGCCGGTGACCTGCCCTACCGGGACGACGCCTGGCTGACGTCCTTCGCGGACATCGTCACCCCCTACCTCGACACGCTCACCCCGGGCGCCTTCGCCCGCCTCCCGCGCGCCGAGCGCGTCGTCATCCAGCTGATCCGCGACCGCCGCCTGCCGGAGGCCCGCCTGGCGGCCCGGGGCCTGGGGCACGGGGTGGCACCGAGGTGGGTGGCCGCCGATCCGGAAGGCCGCACCTACTGGGGGGACAGGGTCCCCGAGTCGGAGTGGTCCCGCCGTGAACTGGACATCTCCGACCTGGAGTTGGAGACCCGCCCCTTTCCGAGCGCCCAGTTCCGGCATGAGATCAAGGAGATCACCCGAGGCCCGGGCGCTTCGATCGACCTCACGATCCGCACCTACGACCCGGCGCTGCGCCTCCCCGTCGGCCCCCAGCGCGCGACGCTCCTCATCGCCCCGGGCGGCCGCCGTCTCCGCGTCCCCTTCCGCCTCTCCCCCGTCCGTCCCGGCCTCTTCGAGGGTCACGTCCATCTGGACCTCGGGGCGGCTCCGCTCCCCCTCCAGGGCTTCGCCGGAATCCGCCACCCGTTGCTCCGCCTCCAGCACCAGGGCCTGTCCCACACGGGCCTGCTGCTGGCCCCGTTGGCCTTCCCTGCGCTCACGACCCGCATCCCCTCCCACCGCCTGACGGTGGAGCCGGAGGGCCACGGCCCGGGCCGCCTGCAGGTCCGCTGGGAACCGGTGGGGGTGACGGCGAGGGTGATCCGCCCGGCCGTGCGCAGGGTGGCCCGCCCGAGGGTGAAGAGGGCGGTGCGCTTGGTGGCGAGTGCACTGAAGTAGCCGCCTGGCCGCGGGCAACTGACGTAGCCGCCTGGCCGCGGGCAGTCGTGCCGCTGAGAAGCGTGGGTGGGCGCGGCGGCGCCCGCTCCGCGCCGTCGCCCCGGGACACGGCAGGAAGAAGCGCCCCGGGCCGGAAGCGGCCCGGGGCGCCTGTCACGCCGTACGCCGTGCGACTACGAATGCGTGCGCAGCAGCGTCCTCATCGTGCGCATCGCCACCGACAGGTTGGCGAGGTCGAACGCGTCGGAGCTCTGGATCTCCTCCAGTGTGCTGCGGGCGCGGCCGAGGATCGCCGCGTTCTTCTGCTCCCAGGCCTTGTAGCGCTGCTCGGGCGTCGAGGTGTCGTCGCCCACCGCCAGGACGTCGGCGGTCAGCGCCGCGTGCGCCGCGTACAGGTCCTCGCGGATCGCCGCGCGGGCCATGGACTGCCAGCGGTCGGCGCGGGGCAGCTCGATGATGCGGTCCATGAGCTGGGTGATGCGCAGCCGGTCGGCCAGGTCGTAGTAGACCTCGGCGACGTCCAGCGGCTCCCGGCCCATGCGGTCGGCGATCGAGACGATGTCGAGCGTCGGGAAGGCCGAGGAGAAGCCCGCCACGCGGGTGGCGAGTTCGTCGGGGACGCCGACGCCCGTCAGCTCGTCGTAGATCTTCTGGTACCACTCCTGGTCGGCGCCGCGCAGCAGCTTGGGCAGCTGCCCCCAGACCTGCTCGACCCGGTCGGCGAAGAAGTCGACGGTCTCGGCGAGCTCCAGCGGCTGCGGCCGGTTGTTGAGCAGCCAGCGCGTGCCGCGCTCCACCAGGCGGCGGGCATGCAGCCGGATGCGGGTCTGGACCTCGGCCTCGACCTTGTTGTCGAGCGCCTCGACCCCGTCCCACACCGGGGACTGACGGAAGATCGCCCGGGCCGCGGTCTGCGCCCGCACGATCTCCTCCAGCGATGCGCCGGTCTCCTCGCGCAGCCGGTGCAGGTACGTCGTACCGCCCGTGTTGACCGTGTCGTTGACCAGGACGGTCGTGGTGATCTCGCGGCGCAGCGGGTGGCCGTCGAGCCGCTCGGGGAACTGCTCGCGCAGCTCGGTCGGGAAGTAGGCGTGCAGCAGACCCTTCAGGTACGGGTCGTCCGGCAGCGAGGTGTGCAGCAGCTCCTCGGCGACCGTGATCTTCGTGTAGGCCAGCAGTACGGCCGTCTCCGGGCCGGTCAGGCCCTGGCCCTGGGCGAGCCGTTCGCGGATCTGCCGGTCGGTGGGCAGGAACTCCAGCGCCCGGTTGAGGTGGCCTTCCCTGACCAGGTGCTTCATGAAGCGCTGCTGGGCGTGGAGCATGGCGCTGGACTGGGCGAGGGCGTTGCCGATCGCCGTGTTCTGCGCGTAGTTGTTGCGCAGCACCAGGCGGCCGACCTCGTCGGTCATCTCGGCGAGCAGCTTGTTGCGCTGCTTGACGGTCATGTCGCCGTCCGTGACCAGGCCGTTGAGCAGGATCTTGATGTTCACCTCGTGGTCGGAGGTGTCCACGCCCGCGCTGTTGTCGATGGCGTCGGTGTTGATCCGGCCGCCGTGCAGCGCGAACTCGATCCGGCCGAGCTGGGTCAGGCCGAGGTTGCCGCCCTCGCCGACGACCTGGACGCGCAGGTCCCTGCCGTCGACGCGGATGGCGTCGTTGGCCTTGTCGCCGACGTCCGCGTTGGACTCGGCCGAGGACTTGACGTACGTGCCGATGCCGCCGTTCCACAGCAGGTCCACCGGCGCGTGGAGGATCGCCTTCATCAGGTCGGCCGGGGTCAGCTTGGTGACCTTGGCCTCGATGCCGAGGGCTTCGCGGATGTGCGCGTTGACCGGGATCGCCTTGGCCGTGCGCGGGAAGATGCCGCCGCCGGCCGACAGCAGCTCCTTGTCGTAGTCCTCCCAGCTGGAGCGGGGCAGCTCGAACAGGCGGCGGCGCTCGGCATAGGAGGTGGCGGCGTCCGGGTTCGGGTCGATGAAGATGTGCCGGTGGTCGAAGGCCGCGACCAGGCGGATGTGCTCGGAGAGCAGCATGCCGTTGCCGAACACGTCACCGGACATGTCGCCGACGCCGACGACCGTGAAGTCCTCGGTCTGGGTGTCCACACCCATGTCGCGGAAGTGCCGCTTGACGGACTCCCAGGCGCCGCGGGCGGTGATGCCCATGCCCTTGTGGTCGTATCCGGCGGAGCCGCCGGAGGCGAAGGCGTCACCGAGCCAGAAGTTGTACTGCTCGGCGACCCCGTTGGCGATGTCGGAGAAGGTCGCGGTGCCCTTGTCGGCGGCGACGACGAGGTAGGTGTCGTCCTCGTCGTGCCGGACGACGTCGGCGGGCGGGACGACCTCGCCCGCGACCATGTTGTCGGTGATGTCGAGCAGGGCCGAGATGAACGTCTTGTAGCTGGCGACGCCCTCGGCGAGCCACGCGTCCCGGTCCACGGAGGGGTCGGGCAGCTGCTTGGCGACGAAGCCGCCCTTGGCGCCGACCGGCACGATGACGGTGTTCTTCACCATCTGCGCCTTGACCAGGCCGAGGATCTCGGTGCGGAAGTCCTCACGCCGGTCGGACCAGCGCAGGCCACCGCGCGCGACCTTGCCGAAGCGCAGGTGCACGCCCTCGACGCGCGGCGAGTACACCCAGATCTCGAACGCCGGGCGGGGCGCCGGCAGGTCGGGGATGGCCTGCGGGTCGAACTTCATGGAGACGTAGGCGTGCGGCTTGCCGCCCGCGGCCTCCTGGAAGAAGTTGGTCCGCAGCGTCGCCTTGATGACCGTCAGGAAGGACCTGAGAATCCGGTCCTCGTCGAGCGAGGCCACCTGGTCGAGGGCCGCGTCGACCTCCTCCAGCAGCGCGTCCACGATCTCGTGCCCCGCGCGCTGCCGGTCCGGCGACATCCGCGCCTCGAACAGGGAGACGAGCAGGCGGGTGGTGTGGACGTTGTTGCGGAGGGTGTCCTCCATGTAGTCCTGGCTGAACGTCGACGCCGCCTGACGCAGGTACTTGGCGTACGCCCGCAGCACCGTCGCCTGGCGCCAGCTCAGCCCGGCGCTCAGCACGAGGGCGTTGAAGCCGTCGTTCTCCGCCTTGCCGGTCCAGGTGGCGGCGAAGGCGTCCTGGAAGCGCTCGCGGGCGTCGTCGCCGAAGTAGTCCCCGGCACCGTTCGAGCGGGGCATGCGCAGACCGAAGTCGTAGATCCAGGCCACGCTGCGGTCCGAGCAGCGCAGCTCGTACGGCCGCTCGTCGACGACCTCGACACCGAGCCGGTTGAGGACCGGCAGGACGGCCGAGAGGGAGATCGCGTCGCCCGTGCGGTAGATCTTGAAGCGACGCTCCTCGGGGGCGGCGCCGACCGGCTCGTACAGGCTGAGCGCGAAGTCCTTGTCCGCCTCGGCGTTCAGCTGCTCCAGGTGGACGAGGTCGGCGACCGCGGCGCGCGGGTTGTGGTCGGCCTTGTAGCCCTCGGGGAAGGCGTGCGCGTACCGGCGCATCGCTTCGGCCGCGTGCTCCTCGCCGAGCTCGGCGTTGAGCGCCTCGGCGAACGCGTCCTCCCAGGAGCGGGCGGCCTCCACCAGCCGGGCCTCGATGCGCTCCTTGTCGGAGTCGGACAGCTCCGGCAGCTCGGTGCCCTGCGGGACCCGGACCACGAAATGCAGCCGGGACAGGATCGACTCGGTGTTCCAGGCCGTGAAGTCGACGCTGATGCCGCCCAGCTCCTCCTTCAGGATCTCGATGATCCTGAGACGCACGCCCGTGGTGTAGCGGTCGCGCGGGAGGTAGACGAGGGCGGAGTAGTAACGCCCGTACTCGTCCTGGCGCAGGTAGAGCCTGAGGCGCCTGCGCTCCTGGAGGTAGAGGACGGAGGTGACGATCGACCGCAGCTCGTCGACCGGGGTCTGGAACAGCTCGTCGCGCGGGTACGTCTCCAGGATCTGCAGCAGGTCGCGGCCGTCGTGGCTGTTGGGCGAGAACCCGGCCTGCTCCAGGACCTCCTCGACCTTGCGCCGGATGACCGGGACCCGGCGCACGGACTCGGTGTAGGCGGCGGAGGAGAACAGGCCCAGGAAGCGCCGCTCGCCGATGACGTTGCCGTCGGCGTCGAACTTCTTGACGCCGATGTAGTCCAGGTACGACGGCCGGTGCACGGTCGCCCGGCTGTTCGCCTTGGTCAGCACGAGCAGCTTGTGCTCGCGCGCCTTGGCCCGGGCGTCGGCCGGCAGCCGCTCGAACGACGGGCTGACGGGGTGGCTCTCCTCGGCGGCGTGGTGCGGGTCCGCGCGCAGTATGCCGAGCCCGGTGCCGGGCACGGCGGCCAGCGAGTCGTCGTCGCGCAGCTGGTACTCGCGGTAGCCGAGGAACGTGAAGTGGTCGTCGGCGAGCCAGCGCAGCAGCTCGCGGGCCTCCTCGACCTGGGGTCCGGGCAGGTCACCGGGGATGGGCTCGTCCGGCAGCCCCTCCGCCAGCCGGATCGCCGCCTCCCGCATCTTGCCCCAGTCCTCGACGGCCTCACGGGCGTCGGACAGCACGCGCAGCAGGTCGGCGGTGATCTGCTTCAGGTCGGCACGGTCGGTCTCGCGGTCGATCTCGACGTGGATCCAGGACTCGACGTGCGCGTCGTGCGGAAGGTCGCCGGTCGCCGGGGTCGACAGGACCTCGATCAGCTTGCCGGTGACATCGCGCCGCACCACGAACTGGGGGTGGATGACGACGTGGATCCCGCGCCCCTGACGCGTCAGCTCATTGGTGACGGAGTCGACGAGGAAGGGCATGTCGTCGGTGACGACCTCGACCACGGAGTGGCTGCAGGTCCACCCGTTCTCCTCCACCGTGGGGGTGTGCACCCGCACGTTGGCCGTGCCCTGGGGGCGATTCTCGGCCAGCCGGTAGTGCGATACGGCAGCTCCGAAGACATCGACCGGGTCGCGGTCGGTGAGGTCCTCCGGGGCCGTGTGCAGGTAGTAACGCTGGAGGAACGTGCGGAGGGTCTCGCGGTCCGGGGCTTCCTGGGCGTCTGGGGTCTCCTCGCCCGTCGACCCGGTCGGTAGGTGCCCCCCGACCGGGCTGTTCTCAGCTACCCGGGCGGCCCTCTCGAGCAACTCGGCCTTGGCTTCGTCCAGCTTGGTCTGCATTGTCCTCTGGCTCCTGTCGCGCGCCGTTGCGTGACGTAGAAGGAAGTACGGCCTCTGCGCTTACGACCTCACGTCGTGACACGGGGTATCCGGTCTGTTCCGACGCTATGCCGCAAGGTGAGATGAGCGGGGGTGTCTGAGCCATTCTTGAGCTGCTGCACCGGTGTGATGCTGCTCTCTGCGACGCCCGTGTCCTGGTGATGCTCGGCGTCCCGGGAGCCCTCGATGTCACATCCCGCCCGCGAAGACCAGCGACCGCCGCCCGGTCACGGATGTCGTCCGTGCTCTCCGGGCGCAGGGCAGGGACGACGACGTCCCCGCGAACTATCGCGCTGATCACGCCACCTAGGCTATCGCTCCCCACAGGGGCTCCGTCATGAGCCGTATGTGTACAAAACCAGCCCCGGAAGTTTGACGTTCTGCACAGTGCCGCCACGGGTTCCGGTGGGCGGGCTCCGGTCAGGCCGCGAGCCGCTCCGCCTCAGCGACCGCTTCCTCCAGCGTGTCCACGACAGGAACACCGACGGCTTCCAGGCTCACCCGGCTGTGCGACCCGCCGGTGTACAGCACGGCGCGGGCCCCCACGTGCAGGGCGGCCACCGCGTCGTCCGCCGCGTCCCCGATCACCACGGTGCGCTCCGGCGCCACCCCGCTCAGCGATGCCAGGTGCCGCACCATGTGCTCGGCCTTGCTGCCCCCCGACGGTCCGGTCCGGCCGTCCACCCGTATGAAGTGCGGCTCGATGCCGAACCCCCGGACCAGCGGAACGAGCTCCTCGTGCACGTACATGCTCAGGATCGACTGGCTGCGCCCTGCCGACCGCCACCCGGTCAGCAGCTCCACGGCTCCCACCGTCAGCTCGCACGCCGTCCGGTGCTCGGCGTAGTACCGGTGGAAGATGTCGTCCATGGCCTCCCACTCGGCCTCGGTCGGCAGCCGCCCCATCAGCCGCTCATAGAACTTCGGCACCGGTACGCAGTACAGCTCCCGGTACTTCTCCAGCGTCAGCGGCTCCAGCCCCAGCTCTCCGAAGGCCGCGTTCGTCGCCCCGATGATCGCGTCGATGTCGTGGAACAGCGTCCCGTTCCAGTCCCAGACAATGTGCGCGCCCGTCTTCGTCCCCATGCCCAAGAACGTACCCGCCCCCACTGACAATCAAGAGAACGGCACCTCAACGCGCCCCCCGCGGCCGGTTCAGACCCCGCGTCCCACCAGGTTCGCGATCTCCTGCGTGGCGAACCACAGCAGCTCGTGGTCCTCCGCCGCATCCACCGCGAGCCGGGCGTCGTCGTCCCCGCCGTCCGCCGCCGGCAGCGCCTCGGCGGCCGTCGTCACATCGGCCTCCGCGTCCGCCGCGTCGACATGCACCGACGCGGCCTTGCCCAACGGCACCGCACCCGCGACCCGCACCTCCCCCGGCGCCGCCGCTTCGGGACCCTGGCCGGGATCCGCGCTCACGACCCGGTCGGCCACGTCGACGGCGATCACGACCCGTCGCCGCGGCGCCTCGGGCTCGGCCGCCAGCAGACGCAGCGAGGCCTGCGCGGCCCGGCCGAGCGCCGCGTACTCCAGTTCCTCGATGTCCTCGGAGGCGTACCACTCGCGCAGCCCGGGCGTCACGGCGTACGCGACGAACGGCCCGGCTCCCAGCTCACCCGTCCTGTACGCCTCGGCGAGACCGGGGAGGGTCAGGGGCACGTAGACACGCATGGGTGGCCGCTTTCGTGGTCGTGGTCTGAGAGCTCCGGAGAGCTCCGGAGGGCTTCAGGATACGTGCGGCGCGTCCCCTTTCGAGTCCCGCCCCGTGCCCCCGGACGCGTCCACCCCGGGCCCGGAATTCACCCGGCCCGCCCCCGTGCCCACGAGGTCCACGACCCCGACACCACTCGGATAAGTGAACATTCCGGCGCCCGCGACCCGGATCGCGCTTCCTTGCCGCCGCCCCCGTCGGCCCCGTACAAGATCACCAACCCGAAGTTACTCCCCGGTATCCACCGGGCCCACGAAAACGGGGACCCCCATGCACAAGGTCATGACCAGGACCCAGCACCGCCCGACCCGCCACGACGCCCACCGCACCACGACGACCACGACGCCCCACCCGCCAGTGCCCACCACACCCCGCCCTCCCGCCGTCAGCACCACACCCCGCACCCCGGACAGCACAGCACCCCGCACTCACGCGAGCACGGCATCCCGCTCTCGCACGAGCACCGCACCCGGCACTCCCGGCGGCACAGCACCCGGCACTCCCGGCAGCACAGCATCCCGCTCTCGCACGAGCACCGCACCCGGCACCCCCGGCAGCGCCACCCCACGCACCCCCGCCGGCACCGCTCCCCGCACCCCCGTCGGTACCGGAGCCACGCCGCCCGCTCCCGTCGAAGCCACGCCGCCCGCTCCCGTCGGTGCCGCGCCCCCGCGCTCTCCCGGCAGCGGGCGTGCCCGGCCTCCGGCGGCGGGCGGCCGCCCGCCGGCCTCGGCCCGCTCCAAGACCTCACGCACCCGCCCGGCGGACACACGCCCACCAGGCCCCTCCGCGACCCGCACAGCCCTCCGCAGGACCACGGGCACCACCACCCCGGCGCGCGGCACGGACGCCACCGCCCCCGCTTCCCCCGAGACCGCCCCACGTGTCCCGGCCCAGGGCTCCCGCCGAGCGGCGATTCCCCAGCCCCTCCCCACCGATGTCTTCGCCGACCTCCTGGTCGCCGTGCTGAGCGGCCACCGCCCCGTCCACTCGATGCTCCGCCACACCCGCGGCCGTGCCTACGACGAGCTGGCGTGGCTGGCCGAACGCGGCCCCCTGCGCACCCGCGGCGCCCGCCCCGTCGTCCGCGACATCGGCTACTTCGAACCCCGGCCGGGCGCGATCGAGGCCTTCGCCCGCATCGGCGCGGGCGACCGGCTGCGCGCCATGGCCTTCCGCCTGGAACTCGGCCAGGACCTCCGCTGGCGCTGCACCGCGGTGGAACTCGGCGGCCCGCGCCCACCCCGCCCGGAGTGCGGCTGACGCCTGGTGCGGCCGCCTGAAGCCAGGCGCGGCCGCTCCCAGCACGAAGGGCCGGACACCCTGAGGTGTCCGGCCCTTCAAGCCGCTACGGCGCCTGGGCGACCGTCACTTCTTGCGGCGCCCCCGGCCCCGCGCCTGCTTGCGCCGCTCCGCGCGCGTCAGGCCGTCCGCCTCGGAGCGCACCGGCTCACCGTCCTCGGTGAAGTCGCCCTCGATGGTGCCGCCCTCGCCGTCGACCGTCGGCGCGGAGAAGTGGAGGTTGCGCCGCTGCGGGACGTCGAGACCCTTGGCGCGGATCTCCGGCCGGGAGCCCGCCTGCGCCGGCACCGCGTCCTGCTTCTCGAGGTCGGCCACCGGCTTGGTGTCCTCCACCGGAACCTCCTCGACCTGCTGCTCGACCTGGACCTCCAGGTTGAACAGGTAGCCGACGGACTCCTCCTTGATGCCCTCCATCATCGCGGTGAACATGTCGAAGCCCTCGCGCTGGTACTCGACCAGCGGGTCCTTCTGCGCCATGGCGCGCAGGCCGATGCCCTCCTGGAGGTAGTCCATCTCGTAGAGGTGCTCGCGCCACTTGCGGTCCAGGACCGACAGCACGACCCGGCGCTCCAGCTCCCGCATGATCTCGGAGCCGAGCTGGTCCTCACGCGCCTGGTACTGATCGTGGATGTCGTCCTTGATGGAGTCGCCGATGAACTCGGCGGTCAGCCCGGCCCGGTCGCCGGCCGCCTCCTCCAGCTCCTCGATCGTGACGTTGCACGGGTAGAGCTGCTTGAAGGCGCCCCACAGCCGGTCGAGGTCCCAGTCCTCGGGGAAGCCCTCGGCGGTCTCGGCCTGGACGTACGCGTCGATCGTGTCGTCCATGAAGTGCTGGACCTGCTCGTGCAGGTCCTCGCCCTCCAGGACGCGGCGCCGCTCGCCGTAGATGACCTCGCGCTGGCGGTTGAGGACCTCGTCGTACTTCAGGACGTTCTTACGGGTCTCGAAGTTCTGCTGCTCGACCTGCGACTGGGCGGAGGCGATCGCGCGCGTGACCATCTTGTTCTCGATCGGCACGTCGTCCGGGACGTTCGCCATCGACATCACGCGCTCGACCATCTGGGCCTTGAACAGGCGCATCAGGTCGTCACCGAGGGAAAGGTAGAAGCGGGACTCGCCCGGGTCGCCCTGACGGCCGGAACGACCACGCAGCTGGTTGTCGATGCGCCGCGACTCGTGCCGCTCGGTGCCCAGCACGTAGAGCCCGCCGAGCTTCTCGACCTCGTCCTTCTCGTTCTGGACGGCCTTCTCGGCCCGCTTGAGCGCCTCGGGCAGGGCGTGCGCCCACTCCTCGATGTGCTCCTCGGGGTCGAGGCCGCGCTGGCGCAGCTCCGCCTCGGCGAGGTCCTCGGGATTGCCGCCGAGCTTGATGTCCGTACCACGGCCGGCCATGTTGGTGGCCACCGTGACGGCGCCCTTGCGGCCGGCCTGGGCGACGATCGTCGCCTCCCGGTCGTGCTGCTTGGCGTTCAGCACCTCGTGCTGGATGCCGCGCTTGCTGAGCTGCTGCGAGAGGTACTCGGACTTCTCGACGGAGGTCGTGCCGACGAGGATCGGCTGGCCCTTGCCGTGCTTCTCCTCGATGTCGTCGACGACCGCCTCGAACTTGGCGACCTCGGTCCGGTAGATCAGGTCCGACTGGTCCTTGCGGACCATCGGCCGGTTCGTCGGGATGGGTACCACGCCGAGCTTGTAGATCTGGTGGAACTCAGCGGCCTCGGTCATGGCCGTACCGGTCATGCCGCACAGGCCGGGCTGCTCCTTGCCGCTGTGGTCGTGGCGCTTGTAGAGGCGGAAGAAGTTCTGGAGGGTGATCGTGGCGAGCGTCTGGTTCTCGTCCTTGATCGGCACCCCTTCCTTCGCCTCGATCGCCTGGTGCATGCCCTCGTTGTAACGGCGGCCCGCGAGGATACGTCCGGTGTGCTCGTCGACGATCATGACCTCGTCGTCGATGATGACGTAGTCCTTGTCCTTCTTGAAGAGCTCCTTGGCCTTGATGGCGTTGTTCAGGTAGCCCACCAGCGGCGTGTTCACCGACTCGTAGAGGTTGTCGATGCCCAGCCAGTCCTCGACCTTGGCGACACCGGACTCGTGGATGGCGACCGTGCGCTTCTTCTCGTCGACGTCGTAGTCGCCGGTCTCCTCGATGCCCTTGAGCGGCTGGCCGGCCTCGCCGCGCTTGAGACGCTTCACCAGCTTGGCGAAGTCCCCGTACCACTTGGTGGCCTGGTCGGCCGGGCCGGAGATGATCAGCGGCGTACGGGCCTCGTCGATGAGGATCGAGTCGACCTCGTCGACGATGGCGAAGTTGTGGCCGCGCTGGACGAGCTCGTCCTGGGACCAGGCCATGTTGTCGCGCAGGTAGTCGAAGCCGAACTCGTTGTTCGTGCCGTACGTGATGTCGCAGGCGTACTGCTCGCGGCGCTGAGCCGGCGTCATGTTGGCGAGGATGCAGCCGACCTCGAGGCCCAGGAACCGGTGGACGCGGCCCATCATCTCGGAGTCACGCTCGGCCAGGTAGTCGTTGACCGTGATGATGTGGACACCCTTGCCGGACAGGGCGTTGAGATACGCGGGCAGCGTGCCGACGAGGGTCTTGCCCTCACCGGTCTTCATCTCGGCCACATAGCCCATGTGCAGGGCCGTGCCACCCATCATCTGCACGTCGTAGTGACGCTGGCCGAGGACGCGCTTGGCGGCCTCGCGGACGGTGGCGAACGCCTCGGGCAGCAGGTCGTCCAGGGTCTCGCCGTCCGCGTAGCGCTGCTTGTACTCATCGGTGAGGGCGCGCAGCTCGGCGTCGGAGAGGTCGACGAAGTCCTCTTCGATGGAGTTGACCTGGTCCGCGATGCGGTGCAGCTTGCGCAGGATCTTGCCTTCGCCTGCACGCATGATCTTCGAGAGGACGGACACGGGGGTTGGTCTCCTTGCCGGTCGGGCCTGGGACGGTCGGTTACCACTTGACTTACTGAGCAACGGCCATCGTATGCGAGGACCCCACCGCGCCGGGAGGGCCTGCCGTGACGGCGACCGTCCGCTGCTTCGATTCTGATTCACGTCTGCTTCAAAGGGGACAACGTGCGGCCCCCTCGGATAGTGCCGCACCTCTCCACCGAATTGCACAACGCGTGACCACTCCCTCACCGAAGGCAAACACATGGCATCGCCGCCACCCGCCGAGCAGAATCGGCCGATGGACCCCGTCACCCTCACCACGGACCGCCTCCTGCTGCGCACGGTGGGCCCCCAGGACACCGAAGCGGTGTACGACGCCTGCCAGTGCCCCGACATCCAGCGCTGGACCACGATCCCCTCGCCCTACTTGCGCGAGCACGCCCGGAGCTTCACGGAACAACTGGCACCGGACGGCTGGGCGGACGGCTCCATGTTCACCTTCGGCGTCTTCCTGCGCTCCGGAGAACTGGCGGGCATGCTCGGCATCACGATGCGCGCCCTGGGCATGGGCGAGATCGGCTTCTGGGCCGCGAAACAGCACCGCGCCAACGGCTACGTCACCGAGGCCGCCCTCACCGCCTGCCGCTGGTCCTTCACCCACGCCGCACTCGACCGCGTCGAATGGCGCGCGGAGGTGGGCAACCGGGCTTCCCGCGCGGTGGCGGAACGAGCGGGCTTCACGGTCGAGGGCACACTGCGCTCCGCGATGAACAACAAGGGAGTGCGCCGGGACACCTGGGTGGGCTCCCTGCTCCCCTCGGACATGGGCCTCCCCTCGACGGCCCCGTACCTGCCGGCACGCTGACCGGCCCGGCCGCCCTGGCAAACCAGCAGGTCACATCCCGCTGTCAGTCCCACCCCATACTCTGCGACCATGACCACCCCGCCCCCCACCGCAGACCTCTCCGCAGACGAGGCCCGCAGAATCACGCTCCGCGCCCAAGGCTTCCTCGGCGCGCCCGACCGCCGCTCCGGCGTCCGCGGCATCCTCCGCCACCTGGGCGCGATACAGCTCGACACCATCTCGGTCCTGGCCCGCTCCCATGAACTCGTCCCGTACGCGCGCCTGGGCGCCGTCGGCCGCAAGACAGTCGAGGACGCCTACTGGCAGGACACGCACTCCTTCGAGTACTGGTCCCATGCCGCCTGCATCCTCCCCATCGAGGAGTGGCCCCACTTCGCCTTCCGCCGCCGCGCCTACCGCAACCGGCCGCACTGGAACCACGAACTCCCCGACGGCGCCTACGACCGGGTCATCAAGCAGCTCCGCTCCGAAGGCCCCCTCACCGCCACGGAGTTGGGCGGCGCGAAGAAGACGAACGACTGGTGGGACTGGTCCGGCTCCAAGGTCGCCGTCGAACGCGCCCTGATGTACGGCGAGGTGGTCTGCGTGGAGCGCCGCGGCTGGAAGCGCGTCTACGACCTGGCCGAGCGCGCCGTCCCGGAGGAGCTGCTGCACGACGAGCTGGACGACACCGAGTGCCTGCGCCGCCTCGTCCGCCTGGCGGGCCGCTCCCTCGGCGTCGGTACCCGCGCGGACATCGCCGACTACCACCGCCTCAAGGGCGAGCAGGTCGACGCGGTGATCGCCGACTCGGGCCTGGTCCCGGTCTCGGTCGAGGGCTGGGGCAAGCCTGCCTGGGCCGACCCCGCGGCTCTGGAGACGCCTCCGCGCGGCCGCCACCGCACCACGCTCCTGTCGCCGTTCGACTCCCTGATCTGGGAGCGGGCGCGCACGGAACGGATCTTCGGCTTCACGCACCGCCTGGAGGCCTACGTCCCCAAACCGAAGCGGATCTACGGCTACTTCGCGATGCCGGTGCTGGCCGGCGGCCGTCTCGTCGGCCGCGTGGACCCGGCCCGCGAGGGCCGCACGCTGGTGGCCAAGCAGGTCACGCTCGACGGCCCGAAGGCCGTACCGGCCGTCGCCCAGGCGCTGGCCGAGGCGGCGACCTGGGTGGACTGCACGGACGTCCGTGTGGAACGGGTCGACACGCCGGGCCTGCGCGAACCCCTGGCGAAGGAACTCGCCCGCCTTCTCGGCTGAGACCGCGCCCTAGCGGATCTCGAGGATCTTCTCCCGCATCGCGTACACCACCGCTTCCATCCTGGAGTGCAGCTGCAGCTTCTCCAGGATGTTGCGGACGTGGTTCTTCACGGTGTTCTCGGAGATGAACAACTCCTTGGCGATGTCACGGTTGTTCATTCCCGTCGCGACGAGCTTGAGGACTTCCAGTTCACGGTCGGTCAGGCGCGGCGCGGGCACCAGCCGGCGGTCGTCCGCGCGCTGGATCATCGACTTGAACTCGGTGAGGAGTTTCGACGCCATGGACGGGCTGATCTGCGACTGCCCGTCGGCCACCGCGCGAATGGCGGTGGCCACCTCGTCCGTGGAGATCTCCTTGAGGAGGTAGCCGGTTGCTCCCGCCTTGATGGCGTCGTAGAGGTCGGCTTCCTCGTCGCTGATCGTCAGCATGATGATCTTGGCGCTGGGTGCCACCTCCTTGATGGAGGTGCACGCCTCGATCCCGCCCCGCTTGGGCATCCGCACGTCCATCAGGACGATGTCGGGCAGCAGGTCGGCGGCCTTCTCGACGGCCTCGGCGCCGTCGCCCGCCTCCCCTACGACCTGGATGTCCTCCTCGGCCGCGAGCACGATCTCCAGGCCACGGCGGAACAAGGCGTGGTCGTCCACCACAAGGACTCTGATCGGTTCCTTGCGTGGAGTCCCCGAGTCCGGGCCCATGCCGACGACGCCGTCGTCGGCATCCTCGTCTCGCATCGGTCCGAAGCTGTCCGCCATCGTTCCTCCCCCTGAAGGCTGTGGCCTGAGGTCCTGAGCCATCGCCAACCCAGAGCAACGACCCACCGGTTGGGCCGTGGCCACCATGATTTCATGCCCGGACGGCACCGGGGTGCCGGAGCGGGGCGCGAAGTGGTCGCACGGGGGTGCCCCTGGGGGCGCACACGCGCTCCAGGGGCACCTGTTCCGCTGTCATCCGGCACGGTCAGCCGCCGAGCGCACCGCCCGCGTCCGGGGAGTGCGCCTGGGTGACCATCGTGTCCGTGCTGAGGTGGATCACACCGTAGTCGTAGGCGTGCCGCCGGTAGACGACACTCGGTTCCTTGGTCTCGGAGTCGACGAACAAATAGAAGTCGTGCCCGACCAGCTCCATCTCGTAGAGAGCCTGGTCGAGGGTCATGGGGGCTGCGACATGGGTCTTCTCGCGGACGACGATGGGGCCGTCACCCTGCACTTCCAGCGAGCCGATCTTCTTCGTGGGGACGGCCTCGGGCTCCTCCTCGGGAGCCGGCACCAGGCCGTTTCCGTTGAGCGTCGCCACGCCAGGAACGTGGTCGGCGACCTCGGCCGCCGGGATCCGGCGCGCACCGCGGCGCGAGTACCGCTTGTCATGCTGCCTGCGCAGCCGGGCTTCCAGCTTTTCCGCCGCCAGGTCGAGCGCCGCATACGGATCGCTCGCCGCTGCCTCCGCCCGGATCACCGGACCGCGCGAGCGAAGCGTGATCTCCACTCGGTCACAGCGGTCGGCCTGCCGGGGGTTGGGCTCCTTGGACACCTCGACGTCGAGGCTGATCACCTTGCCATCGAGCTTCTGGATCTTCTCCAGCTTCAGCTTCTCGGCCACGTGCTTCCGGAACCGCTCGGGCACCTCGGTCTTGCGGCCCTTGACGACGATGTCCACGCAGAACTCCGTTCCCGGATCGCTCCGCTTCGGTGCGGAGCGTCTCCCTTTTGCACCAGGCTCCGGTGAGTCCCGGAACCTCGGACTCGGTGACTCCCACCTCCTCCCCCGTGAGCGAGATCTCCACTCCACCGTCGCGAGTGATGAAGAAAAACCCGCAGCACGGCATTCGGATTTGAGAGGTGTGGCCTGCGGCTTTCCCTCTCAACCGAACATATCTCGCCCGGACGGATGGCGTCACCCTCTACTGCGGCGTACCTCCGTTCAGGTGAAAAGGCCCTCTCGTTACCTGCAACGACACAAGATCTCAGTCAGTTCCGGTTTATTTCGAAAGAGTCCGGTGACGCCGCGACCACTGCCGCGCACACCACGTCAACGACTCCGCCGGCGTCCACCGCGCCCGCGTTCACCTTCCGGGCGGGCCGCCGGCCCGTCCTCTCTCGCCTTGATCCGACGTTCTGTTCTTCTCTGCTTTCCCAGGTCTCTCCCCCGTACACGGCAGAAGTCCGTGCAGCGTTCGGAATCAGCCCAGCCGCCCCGGACGGGATCTCCGGCTCGTGCATAACCGCGCGCAGTACTCGTGCGGCCTCCGCCAGGGAGGCCCCCGTGGTCATCACGTCGTCGACGAGGACGACCGGCCCTCCGGAGAGGAGCCGGGCACCGCCCGAAGCCACCGCCAGCGCGCCCGCGAGATTGTCCAGTCGCTGCCGGGAGTTGAGCCCCGACTGGTCGGCCACGGCCCGCCGCTGCCGCAGCAGACCGACCACACGGGCCGGAAGGCCCCTCCGCCGCAACTCACCCGCTGCCGCGAGCGCGATCCGCCTCGCCGGATCATGCCCCCGGGCTCGCACGGCCCGCCGCCCTGACGGCACCGGCACCAGCAGCACGGGAGCCCTGCGGCCCCGGGACCCCGCCACCCCGGCCCCGACCGGAGCCCGGGCGTCCTGGAGTCCCGCCCGCACGGCTCCCGCCAGCGCCGCCCCGAGCGGACCGGCAAGCACCAGGGCACCCCGCTCCTTGTGGGCCAGCAGCATCGCCCGGACCTCGTCCGCGTACCGGGCCGCCGCGTGCACCACGGGCAGCCCGGGCGGCTCCGGCGCCGGCCGCACCCGACGCGCCTCGCCCCCGCTCAGCACCGCACGGCACGGCACGCACAGCGCCGTGCGAGGCACCCCGCACCCCCCGCACTCGCCCGGCAGCACCAGGTCGGTGAGGTCCTGCCACCATCCCCGCATGGAATCCACTGTGCCCACACGGGCCCCGGCCCTGCCACCCCTGTGGACCACCACCTGTGGACAACCGGCCGCCCCGCCACCTGCTCGTCCCTCACACGAGTGATGCCCGCAGATGCCACGCGCAGGAGCCACGCCGACAGCCCCGTGCACGCCCCATGCACGCCCCCGAACGCCTACGGCCGCCCCTCCCGAGTCCACCTCGGCAGCAGCGGCCGCCCGCGTCCGGCACGCCCCGGCCAGACCCGCCACCGGGGCGCTCACACCTCACCCCGGATAGACCGGCGCCGTCCCCTCCGTCACCTTCTGCCACTGCTCACCCGCCGGCAGGCGGACGATGCCGTCGACCGAGTTCGCCACCAGCGGCAGCTGGTCGTCCTCGGCGGCGGTGACCTCCTTGACGCCGGTCAGGGCCGCGGGCGCCGGCACGTCCGGCGTGGAGCCGTCGACCTGGACGTACCGCATCTGCTCGACGCCCCCGTGTTCGCGCCCGACCACCACGAGCCGGCTGTCCCCGGCCCAGGACATGGTGCTGACCTCCTCCAGCCCTGGTGTCGCGGAGCGCAGTTCGACCACCGTGACGGCCGACTTCCCACCCGGCTTCTCGTCCCGCTCGATCAGCCCGATGAGCAGGGTCTTCTTGCCGTCCTTCTCCACCACGAGCGCGATCCGCACCCCGTCGGCGGCGACCCGCACGGACTGGATCCGTCCGTCCAGGTGCGGCGTGCGCACCTCCACCGGTTCGCCCTTGCCCTCCTCGAACAGGAGCAGCCGGGGACGGTCGGGGTCGCGGTCGGCCACCCAGAGGCCGTCGTCCGCGTCCCAGCTGGGGGTCGTCAGCCGGTTCTTCTCGGCCCCG
The DNA here is from genome assembly GCF_042803315.1 of Streptomyces sp. NPDC057424. NCBI lineage: Bacteria > Bacillati > Actinomycetota > Actinomycetes > Kitasatosporales > Streptomycetaceae > Streptomyces > Streptomyces sp. NPDC057424. The sequence goes on along the minus strand of NZ_JBHVCP010000033.1, from coordinate 11,259 downwards.
CCCCGGCTGCGCAGTACCGGCTCGCCCAGCGAACCGCCCGAGACCAGCGACCCCACGTACAGGGACCGGCCGTCGAGGCTGACGCCGGCCGCGGTGCGCTCGTCACGCGACACCGCCACCGACCGCAGCGCGGTGCCGCCCTCGCCGAGCGCCCCCGGCGCCGGGTCCGGCTTGGTTCCGCTGTTGCCCGAGGGAATCCGTACGAGCCGGTGCTCACCGTCGACGAAGTACAGGTAGTCGGGGTGCCGCGTCGAGCTCCGGGAGGCCGCCGAGTCCGCCGCCTGCTGCGTGAGCGAGCACAGTTCCGCCCCTCCGGCCCGCAGCTTGACCTCGTCCACGGCGGGGCTGAGGTTCCGCAGCGTGAACAGTATCTGTGCGGCCATCTCCTGGCACCGGTTCGCGCCGATGCCCGCGGCCTTGCCGTTGAGCGGGACCGTCAGCTTGTTCCGGTCGTCGGGCGTCAGCGCGCCGGCGCCCTTCGCCAGCGCCGTACCGGTGGGGAAGCTCGACCTGACCACGGGCCCCAGCCACCGCGTGGGCCCGTTGAGCAGGGAGTTCACCATCTGCGCCATGGGCTCCACACGCCGGCGCACGTAGACGGGGTCGGCGACCGCCGTGGGCTGTGCGTCCGACCCGGCCGCGACGCTGTTCGAGGCGAAGTAGTACTTGCTGACGGACATGTAGTTGCGCTGGAAGTCCGACTCACCCATGACGACGCCCTGCGGCAGCGCGTCGATCCGCCACTGCCGCTTGTCGTCCTGCGTCAGGTGCACGCTCCCGCCGTACGCCCCGGTCGCCGGCGCGTAGGCCTGCCGGGCGTCGACGGTGGCGACCTTGGTGCCGGTCAGCATGTACGAGATCTCGCCGGTGGTGTTCCCGCCGCCCCCCGGCTCGGGCTTGGCGCCCGGCCCGTCCGTCAGCACCGTGGCGGACACCTCGGGCCGCCACGTCTTCGCCGCTTCGCCGGTCAGGTACTGGCGCGCGGTCTTGTAGTGGGGATCGTCGCTGGTGAGCGCTTCCAGGAAGCCCTGCACGATGTCCGAGGGCGGCGCGTCCTCCCCCGGCGGCACGGCGAACACCCGCACCTGGGTCTCCTGGCGCGGTGTGGACTCCACATCCTGCAGATCCCCGCTGTCCGGCATCGAGGCACACCCCGCCAGCACCAGAACGCCACCGGCGGCGTACGTCATCACGCGCGCGGGCCTGCGCCGGCCGCGCCCTTCGCGGTCAGCGCCCACGAGATGCCTCCCCTTGCCTGTCCACGTGCCCGGGCCCGGTCTCCCGGCCGCCCGGGCCGACGGAGCCGTTGTCCTCGTCCTGCGGCCCGTTCACGACCTGATCCCGTCCGGCCCGGCCGCCGGCATCCTCGTCGCGCCCTGCCCTCTCCGGGCCCCTCACGCCCCCGCCGGGAGCCGGCAGCTCCGCCCCCGCCGATTCGTCCTGCCGCCGCGTGCCCGAAGCAGGCCTGGGCACCACACGGGAACCGTTGCCGGGCAGCGCCGTCGGATCCGCCGTGGGGGCGACACGCGGCGGTATCGGGTCCCGCTTCGCCCTCTGCGGCACCGCCCCGCTCACCTGTTGCGCCGGCACGTTCGCCCGCTTCTCGCCGTCCCCGCCGCCGCACGGCAGACCGGCGTCGTCGAGTCCCCGGTTCCGCCGTGAGTCCTTGGGCTCCAGCGGTATCGGGGAGCCCCGCAGCGGCTCGTCGGCGGTCCTGGGCAGCGTCAGCCGGAACTGCGAACCGCCGCCCGGCTCCCCCCACGCCTGCAGCCAGCCGCCGTGCAGCCGCGCGTCCTCCAGAGCGATGGACAGACCCAGGCCCGTCCCTCCCGTGGTACGGGCACGTGCCGGGTCGGCCCGCCAGAAGCGGCTGAACACCCGGGTCGCCTCGCCCGGCTTGAGCCCGACCCCGTAGTCCCGCACCGCCACGGCCACCGCGCCGCCCGCCGCGGCGAGCTTGACGACGACATCCTTGCCGTCGCCGTGCTCGACGGCGTTGACGACGAGGTTGCGCAGCACGCGCTCCACGCGCCGGGCGTCGGCCTCGGCGACGACGGGCTGCTGGTCGCCGAGGATCCGGATCCGCGTCCCCTTGCGCTCCGCGAGCGGCTCGGCGCCGCTGACCACCCGCCGCACGACGTCCCCGAGGTCTATCGGCTCCGCCTCCAGCGCGGCGGCGCCCGCGTCGAACCGGCTGATCTCCAGCAGGTCCGCGAGCAGCGACTCGAACCGGTCCAGCTGGTCGGCGAGCAGCTCCGCCGACCGCGCGGTCACCGGGTCGAAGTCCTCACGCGCCTCGTGGATGACGTCCGCGGCCATCCGGACGGTCGTCAGCGGCGTGCGCAGCTCGTGCGACACGTCCGACACGAACCGGCGCTGCATCCGCGACAGGTCCTCCAGCTGGCTGATCTTCAGCTGCAGGTTCTGCGCCATCTTGTTGAAGGCCTCACCGAGCCGCGCGATGTCGTCCTCGCCGGTGACCTTCATACGTTCCTGGAGCCGCCCGGCCGACAGCCGCTCGGCGATCCCCGCCGCCATCCGCACCGGGGTGACGACCTGCCGCACCACGAGCCAGGCGATGGCTCCGAGCAGCACGACGACGAACAGTCCGGCTGTCGCCAGAGTGCCCTTGACCAGGCTCAGCGACTTCTCCTCCTGGGTGAGCGGGAAGAGGTAGTAGAGCTGGTACGGGTCCCGGTTGGGGTCGTTGACCTGCTGGCCGATGACCAGACCGGGCTGAGAGTCCTTGGTCGCGTTGTTGTAGACGATGCGGGTGTAGCTCTGCGCGGCCGTCGTACTGCTGCCGATCCGCTCACGCAGGTCGGCGGGCACGCTCTTGCTCCAGTCCACCTCACCCGAGGCACGCTGCCCGCGTCCACCGGCTCCGTCCGCGTCGGAGGCCGGGAGCGTGACCACGTCGAAGGCGCCCTGACCGCCGCTGGACAGGGAGGAGACGAGCTCGCTCATCCACTGGATGACGTTCTGCGCGTGACGGCCGTCCGCGGTGGCGACATCGTCGCCGGTACCGCTCGCGGCCTCGTCGGCCCGCTGCTTGGCCACCGCGAACCCGCCCGTGGCCTGGCTCTGGGACGCCTTCACCTTGGCGTCCAGCAGGCCGTTGCGCACCTGCCCGATGACGACGAAGCCCAGCAGCAGCACCACGCCCAGCGACATCAGCAGCGTCGTGACGACGACCTTGAGCTGGATGTTGCGCCGCCACAGCCGCATGACGGGCAGCAGCGGCCGGCGCACCCACCGCATGAACAGGCGGATGACCGGGCTGCCCTGGACCCCGCCCTGGAGCAGCAGCCCGCTCTCCAGGAACCGCCCCCAGCGGGAGCCGGGCTTCTTCCGCCCGACAGGCCGCTCCGGGCGGGCCCCGGACCGGCCGGGCGCCGAAGCGGCACTGTCGCCGGACATGTCAGCTCGGCCCTGCCTTGTACCCGACACCACGGACGGTCACCACGATCTCCGGCTTCTCCGGGTCCTTCTCGACCTTGGAGCGCAGCCGCTGCACATGCACGTTGACCAGCCGCGTGTCCGCCGCGTGCCGGTAGCCCCAGACCTGCTCCAGCAGCACCTCGCGCGTGAACACCTGCCACGGCTTGCGCGCGAGCGCGACCAGCAGGTCGAACTCCAGCGGCGTCAACGCGATCGACTGCCCGTCCCGCTTCACCGAGTGCCCGGCCACGTCGATGACCAGGTCACCGATGGCGAGCTGCTCCGGAGCGGGCTCCTCCGACCTCCTGAGCCGCGCCCGGATGCGGGCCACCAGCTCCTTCGGCTTGAACGGCTTCACGATGTAGTCGTCAGCGCCCGACTCCAGGCCCACGACGACGTCGACCGTGTCGCTCTTCGCGGTCAGCATCACGATCGGCACACCCGACTCCGCCCTGATCAGGCGGCACACCTCGATGCCGTCCCGGCCGGGCAGCATCAGATCGAGCAGCACCAGATCGGGCTTGGCATCACGGAACGCGGCCAGCGCCTTGTCACCGTCGGCCACGAACGACGGCTCGAAACCCTCACCACGCAGCACGATGCCGAGCATCTCGGCCAGTGCGGTGTCGTCGTCGACGACAAGGACTCGTCCCTTCATAAACGACATCATCCCATTCTCATAACGGTGGCGAAGGCAGTGGTGAGGTACCTCACCGGCCAGTGACCATAGTCGCAGCAAGCGCTACTGTCTGCCCTCGCCCGCCCGCAGATGATCTCGAGCAGGGCCGGGAGGCGAAGGTGCCGGAGCCCGCCCCCGCCCCGCACACCCTCCGCAACCGCCCGGACTCAGCCCGCCGCCGCGCTGCGCGACCGCGCACACACCTCGGCGAGTGCCTCGGCCGTCACAGGCGAAACGGCACCCTCCTCCGTGACGATCGCCGTCACCAGCTCGGGCGGAGTCACGTCGAACGCCGGGTTGTAGGCCTGCGTCCCCAGCGGCGCCACCGGAATGCCGCCGCCCGCCTCCGCACCGACCACCGGCACCTGCGGCGCCGTCACCTCGGTCACCTCGTGCCCAGGACGCTGCTCGACCTCGATGGACGCCCCGTCCGCCGTGTCCAGATCCACCGTCGTCACCGGCGCCACCACGATGAACGGCACGTGGTGGTAGCGCGCCAGCACGGCCAGCGGGTAACTCCCGACCTTGTTGGCCACCGAACCGTCCGCGGCGATGCGGTCCGCCCCGACCAGCACCGCGTCCACCTCCCCCGCGGCGAACAGCGACCCCGCCGCGTTGTCGGTGAGCAGCGTGTACGCCATCCCGCTGCGAGCCGCCTCGTACGCCGTCAGGCGAGCGCCCTGCAGCAACGGCCGCGTCTCGTCCACCCACAGCCGCCGCAGCCGCCCCCTCCGGTGCGCCGCGAGCGCCACGGCGAACGCCGTCCCCTCACCGCCCGACACCAGCGAACCGGTGTTGCAGTGGGTGAGGATCCGGTGCCCGCCACCGGGCAGCAGCTCGTCCAGCAGCGCCAGCCCGTGCTCGGCCATCCGCCCACTGGCCTCGGCGTCCTCCCGGTGCAGCTGCCGCGCCGCGGCCAGCGCCGCCGCGGCCGCCTGCCTGACGTCACCGCCCCGGGCGAGCGCCGCCTCGTGGGCCGACTGGGCCCGGCGCACACCCACGGCCAGGTTCACCGCGGTGGGCCGGGCGCCCGCCAGCGCGACCGCTGCCTCGTCCACGTCGAAGCCCCGCACGGCGGCGAGCGCGACCCCGTACGCCCCCGCGATGCCGAGCAGCGGTGCCCCGCGCACGGCGAGCGAGCGAATCGCCTCCACAAGCGCGGACGCGTCCGTACAGACCAGTTCGACCTCCTCTGCGGGCAGCCTCGTCTGGTCCAGCAGGACCAGAACGGGGCCTTCCGGTGGCTCTTCCCAGCGGATCGCCGGGATCTCGGTCGGCCGCTTGCCATCGCCGCTGTGCGCGTACTGATCAGCCATGCCGTCAGTCTGCCCCCTATCGAGCGGACAATTGAAGGTACGCAGCCCATACCGCGGCCAGTCACTCCAAGACCAGCGCATGGCACGATGGCTGCCAACCTGCCGCCGCGACCGCGGACGGGCACCGTGAAGGAGCGACGATGAACGACACTCCGGGCTGGGCCTCGCCCGGATCCGCCCCGTCCGACGGGCAGAAGCCGGACCAGTCCGGCCCTGCCGAGCCCACCGACCGCCCCGCACAGCCCGCGGACCAGCCGGCTCAGCCCGGCCAGGCCCCGCAGGGCCCCGGCCCGCAGTGGTCCAAGGAACAGCCGCCACCGGCCCAGTGGTCCGCCCCCAGCGGCCCGGCCGCCCCCGGCCAGGCTCCCCCACCCCCGCCCCCCGGCCCGGGCTGGGGCAACCAGCCCCCCGGAGGCCATGGCGGATACGGCGCACCAGGCGGCCCCGGCGGCCCTGGCGGCTGGGGAAGAGGCTGGGGCGGCCCCCCGCCCGCCGCCAAGCCCGGCGTCATCCCGCTCCGCCCGCTCGGCGTGGGCGAGATCCTCGACGGCGCGGTCTCCACCATGCGCACCTACTGGCGCACGGTCCTGGGCATCTCGCTGACCGTAGCCGTCCTCACCGAGGTCATCGTCGTCCTGTTCCAGGGCCTCGTCCTGGACGACGCCAGCACCGACGCCCTCAACGACCCCAGCGCCACCCTCAACGAGCTGAGCCGCGCCATGGGCGACGCGCTGCTCAACTCCAGCGTGATCTTCGTGATCTCCCTGGTCGGCACGGTCATCGCGACCGCCCTGCTCACCACCGTCACCAGCCGCGCCGTGCTCGGCAAGTCGGTGACGATCGGCGAGGCATGGCGCGACGCCCGCCCTCAGGTCCTCAAACTGTTCGGCCTCATCTGCGTGTTGCTGCTCATCACCGTCGGCGTCGTCACCGTGGGAGCCCTGCCCGGCCTCCTCGTCACCGTCGCCGGGAACAACGGCGCAGGCGTCGCTCTCACGGTCCTCGGCATCATCGGCGCCGGCATCGTCGCCCTGTGGCTGGCGATCCGCTTTTCCCTCGCCTCGCCCGCCCTCATGCTGGAGAAGCAGGGCATCAAGAAGGCCATGAGCCGCTCCGCGAAGCTCGTCCAGGGCACCTGGTGGCGGATCTTCGGCATCCAGTTGCTCGCCACGATCATCGCGAACGTCGTCGCCTCGATCATCGTCATCCCCTTCACCTTCCTCGCCGCGGCCCTCAGCGGCGACGGACTCACCGGCTGGCTCAACACCGGTGTCGGCAGTCTCGGCTGGACGTTCCTCATCGTCAGCGGCATCGGCTCGGTGATCGGCTCCATGATCACGTTCCCGATCACGGCCGGCGTCACCGTGCTCCTCTACATCGACCAGCGCATCCGCCGAGAGGCCCTCGACCTCGAACTGGCCCGCGCCGCAGGCGTCCAGGGCTACGGCTCCACCGCCCCCGGCGCCACCCCGGGGAGCTGATGCGGTGAGCCGGGCGGGGGAACTTCTCACCACGGCGCTGCCACGCGCCGGCATACGGACGCTGCGGAGCGTCGGCGACACCTCTCTGCTGTCGTCGGCCCGCTCCGACGACGAGCCGCCCCTCACCATCCCGCGCGACCCCGCGCGCGAGGCGGCCCGACGCGAGCTCTCCAAGCGGATGTACCACGAGGACGACCCCAGCCTCTTCCAGCGCGCCCTCGACGCCTTCTGGGACTGGCTCGGCAAGCTCTTCAACACCGCCTCGACCGCCACCCCCGGCGGTACACTCGGCCTGATCGTCATCATCCTGGCCGTCATCGCGGTCCTGGCCGCCCTGTGGTGGCGCCTGGGCACCCCGCGCCGCCAACCCACCTCGTCCGCAACCCTGTTCGACGACCGCCCCCGCAGTGCCGCCGACCACCGCGCCACCGCCGAGGCACACGCCACCCAGGGCCACTGGAACCAGGCCGTCCAGGAACGCATGCGCGCCCTCGTCCGCGCCCTCGAGGAACGTGCTCTCCTCGACGTCCGCCCCGGCCGCACCGCCGACGAGGCCGCAGCCGAAGCAGGCCGGGCCCTGCCCGCCCACACCGACCGACTGCGCACCGCCGCCCGCGACTTCGACGACGTCACATACGGTGGCCGCTCGGCGACCGAGCAGTCGTACCACCGCATCGCGGAACTCGACCGCGACCTGGAACGCACCAAGCCCCACCTCGCGACCACCGCCCACAGCACGGCCCCCAACAGCAGCCAGGGAGCCGCCGGATGACCACCGAGGCCCTCCTCACCACCACCTCGGCCTCGCCCACCGCCCGCCAGGTGTGGACCCGCGCGCGCGGCATCGCACTCGCCCTCGTGGTGCTCCTCGCGGGAGCCGTCGCCATCGCCGTCATCCGCTCCGACGCCCGACACGGCGAACTCGACCCGCGCTCCGCCGACCCCAACGGCAGCCGCGCCGTCGCCGAACTCCTCGCCGACCGGGGCGTGGGCACCCGCGTGGTCACCACCCTGGACGAAGCAGCCACCGCAGCCGGCCCGGACACGACCCTCCTGGTCGCCACCCCGGACCTGCTGACCCGCAGTCAGCAGACCCGGCTGCACAACGCGTTCGCCGACTCCCACGGCCGCACGGTCCTGGTCGCCTCCGGCAGCGCCTCCATCGAACGGCTCGCCCCCGGCGTCACCGCCGACCCCGCCACCAGCCTCGCCTCGGCGCTCTCCCCCGACTGCGCCCTGCCCGCCGCCCGGCGCGCAGGCAACGCCGACACGGGCGGCGTCCGCTACACCACCACCCACCTCGGCGCCGACGCGTGCTACCCCAGCGAGCGCCTGGCCACCCTGCTGCGCATCCCCGACGACAAGGGAGGCGGCGACACCGTCGTCCTCGGCGCGCCCGACATCCTCCTCAACGACCACCTCGACGAGCAGGGCAACGCCTCCCTCGCCCTCCAGCTCCTCGGCTCCCGCCCTCATCTGGTCTGGTACCTCCCCTCGCTGTCCGACACGTCGGCCACCGGCCCCGACGACGAACGCAGCTTCCTCGACCTGCTCCCCTCGGGCTGGCTCTGGGGCACCCTGCAGCTCTTCATCGCCGCAGCCCTGGCCGCCCTGTGGCGGGCACGCCGGCTCGGCCCCCTCGTGCCCGAAAAACTCCCCGTCGCGATCCACGCCTCGGAAACCGCCGAAGGCCGCGCCCGCCTCTACCGCAAGAGCGACGCCCGCGACCGCGCTGCCGACGCTCTTCGCTCCACCACCCGCACCCGCCTCGCCCCCCTCGCAGGCGTCCCCTCCACCCAGGCGCACACGCCCGAGGCCCTGCTCCCCGCCCTGTCCGCCCACCTCCAGGGCGACGGCCAGGACCAGCACGCCCTCCTCTTCGGACCACCGCCCAGCGACGACGCAGCACTCATCGCACTCGCCGACCGACTCGACGCCCTCGAAAGAGAGGTACGCCGTCCATGATGGACCCGACCACTGACAACGCCGGGCAGACCGGGGACCCGGGCACCGCCCGAGACGCCCTGGAGGCCCTGCGCGCCGAGATCGCCAAGGCCGTGGTCGGCCAGGACCCCGCCGTCACCGGCCTCGTCGTCGCCCTGCTCTGCCGCGGGCACGTCCTCCTCGAAGGCGTCCCCGGCGTCGCCAAGACGCTCCTGGTCCGCGCCCTCGCCGCCGCCCTCGAACTCGACACCAAGCGCGTCCAGTTCACCCCCGACCTGATGCCGAGCGACGTCACCGGCTCCCTGGTCTACGACACCCGCAGCGCAGAGTTCTCGTTCCAGCCCGGCCCGGTCTTCACCAACCTCCTCCTCGCCGACGAGATCAACCGCACGCCCCCCAAGACCCAGTCGTCCCTGCTGGAAGCCATGGAGGAACGCCAGGTCACCGTCGACGGCACCCCCCGCCCCCTCCCCGACCCGTTCCTGGTCGCCGCGACCCAGAACCCGGTCGAGTACGAGGGCACCTACCCCCTCCCGGAAGCCCAGCTGGACCGCTTCCTCCTCAAACTCACCATCCCCCTCCCGTCCCGCCAGGACGAGATCGACGTCCTCACCCGGCACGCGGAGGGCTTCAACCCCCGCGACCTCCACGCCGCCGGCGTACGCCCCGTAGCGGGCCCCGCCGACCTGGAGGCAGCCCGCGCAGCGGTCGCCAAGACGACCATCTCCCCGGAGATCACCGCCTACGTCGTCGACATCTGCCGCGCCACCCGCGAGTCGCCGTCCCTCACCCTCGGCGTCTCCCCCCGAGGCGCCACGGCCCTCCTGGCCACCGCCCGCGCCTGGGCCTGGCTGACCGGCCGCGACTACGTCATCCCCGACGACGTGAAGGCACTCGCCCTCCCCACCCTCCGCCACCGCATCCAGCTCCGCCCGGAGGCCGAGATGGAAGGCGTGACGGCCGACTCCGTCATCAACGCGATCCTCGCCCACGTCCCCGTCCCCCGCTGATGGCACTCACCGGACGCGCCGCCCTCCTCGCGGCCCTGGGCTCCCTCCCGGTCGGCATCTGGGAGCCCGGCTGGACGGGCATCCTGGCGGTCAACGCACCCCTGGCCGTGGCCTGCGCCTGCGACTTCGCGCTGGCCGCCCCGGTACGCAGCCTGGGCCTGACCCGCTCCGGCGACACCTCCGTACGCCTCGGCGACACGGCGGACGTCACCCTCACCGTCACCAACCCGTCCCGCCGCCCGCTGCGCGCCCGGCTCCGCGACGCCTGGCCCCCCAGCAGCTGGCGGCCCGGCACGGAGACAACGGCCTCCCGCCACCGCCTCACAATCCCTCCGGGCGAACGCCGCCGCATGACGACCCGGCTACGCCCCACCCGCCGAGGCGACCGCCAGGCCGACCGCGTCACCATCCGCTCGTACGGCCCCCTCGGCCTCTTCTCCCGCCAGGGCACCCACAAGGCCCCCTGGACGGTGCGCGTCCTGCCCCCGTTCACCAGCCGCAAGCACCTGCCTTCCAAACTGGCCCGCCTCCGCGAACTGGACGGCCGCACCAGCGTCCTCACCCGCGGCGAGGGCACCGAATTCGACAGCCTGCGCGAGTACGTCCCCGGCGACGACACCCGCTCCATCGACTGGCGCGCCACAGCCCGCCAGACCACGGTCGCCGTACGCACCTGGCGTCCCGAGCGCGACCGCCACATCCTCTTGGTCCTCGACACCGGTCGCACCTCGGCCGGCCGTGTGGGCGACGCACCCCGCCTCGACGCCTCGATGGACGCGGCCCTTCTCCTCGCAGCCCTCGCCTCCCGCGCCGGCGACCGCGTGGACCTCCTCGCCTACGACCGGAAGGTCCGCGCCCTCGTCCAGGGCCGCACCGCGGGCGATGTCCTTCCCGCCCTGGTCAACGCGATGGCCACGCTCGAGCCGGAGCTCGTCGAAACGGACGCCCGAGGCCTCACAGCCACCGCTCTCCGCACGTCCCCCCGCCGCTCCTTGATCGTCCTGCTCACCACGCTGGACACGGCCCCCGTCGAGGAGGGCCTGCTCCCGGTTCTCGCCCAGCTCACCCGGCGCCACACGGTCCTGCTGGCATCGGTGGCAGACCCGCAGATCACCGAGATGGCCAAAGCGCGCGGCAACGTCGACGCCGTCTACGAGGCCGCCGCAGCCGCCCAGGCCCAGTCAGAACGTCACCGCACCGCAGAACAACTCCGCCGCCACGGCGTCACGGTCGTCGACGCCACACCGGACGACCTGGCGCCGGCCTTGGCGGACGCGTACTTGGCTTTGAAAGCAGCCGGACGCCTCTGACATACGGCGGCCCCCGAAAGGGGGCCTAAACGCAGAAAACCCCCGCATCAGAAGATGCGGGGGTTTTCCCAAAAATTG
>NZ_JBHVCP010000032.1:0-93456 GCF_042803315.1 Streptomyces sp. NPDC057424 | reverse complement strand
CGGATACGCGGACGACGAAGGCGTCGTAGGGCGTGCCGCCCTGGGCCCCTGCCGCGCGGAGCACACCACGGAACCGGCCTGACCCGCCGCGGCCGGCGGCCGGTGGTCGAAATCCGGTCGTCCGCGACGACCGGCCGAGCCCGGGGTGCGGCACCGGACCGGAGTGCCTGGCACGGCACGTACGACGCGGACGGTTCCCGGGCGGCACGGCGGCCGCGGGCCGTGCGGCAGCAGAGCAGCCAGTCCCCGGACGACGTCCCGGCCGGTCCGCTGAAGGCGATCGGCCTGTGCACCGGCTCGCCGGCATCCCCCGGCCGCTGCGCCCCGGCCTGCGCAGGGTCGAGTTCGTCGGCCACGACGTGCTCAAGGACCGGTGTCCACAGGGCCGTCGCCCCGCCCTCTCCGAGGTGGCAGCGGCGCTATCGCGCCGATTTTGCGGACGTGGCGTACAGCGAGGTGAGGGTCGGGGCGAGCGGCGCCAGAATGGTGAGGGCCTGGCGCGGCACACCCGGCATCCCCGGGCGAACGATCCGCCGGACACACACCGCCGACACACGTCGCCGCCGGGCAAGTTCCGAGATCAGGCACGCTCCCCAGATGTGATCGGACCGTCTTCAGACCGGCACGGACGCGCCGGAACGGAGGACTGACTCATGGCCACCCCACTCACCGCCGCCCGGCTCGTCGCCGCGTTGAAGGCCGAGGGCTGCGCCGTTCACGAAGTCGCCGGCTGGCGCACCAACAACCGTAATCACAAGGGCCCTTGGGGTCCCGTGCACGGCGTGGTGATCCACCACACCGTCACCGGGCCCGGCACGGACGTCGTCGGGCTGATCTTCCGCGGCCACAGCGCCCTGCCCGGCCCGCTCGCCACCGGCTGCATCACCAAGGACGGCGTCGTCCACCTCACCGGCAACGGCCGGGCCAACCACGCCGGCGGCGGCGACGGCGACGTGCTCAACGCCGTCATCGGCGAGTCGTACGGCGCGTATCCGCCCCCGACCCACGAACACGACGGCTCGGCCGGCGCGGTCGACGGCAACGCCCGGTTCTACGGCTGGGAGTGCGAGAACAAGGGCGACGGCAGGGACCCGTGGCCGCCCGCCCAGTACCTCGCGATGGTCAAGGCCACCGCCGCGATCTGCCGAGCGCACGGCTGGGGCCCCAAGAGCGCCATCGGCCACCTGGAATGGAGCGACTGGAAGGTCGACCCGCGCGGATTCGGCATGGCCGGCTTCCGCCGCGACGTCGCCGACGCCCTGGCCCACCCGGCGGGCCGGTGGGAAGGAGAGGACCCCATGCCCCAGTACGTCAACCTCGGTGTCACCCGGCCGTACCAACTCGCGCCCGGCGCCTGGGACTCGGTGGAGTTCACCACGGAGTGGACCGACGAGACCGGTGACCACGCCACCGGCGGCAGCGTCTTCGCCCGCGGCCCGGCCCGTTTCAGCGGGACTGTCAGCGTCCGCATCGACGGTCTCCCGGCGGGTGCGGTCGTCCAGGCGCGCATGTCGGAGTACGAGGGCGACCAGCACCGCGCGGACCACCCGATCCACGAGATCGTGGGGACGGGCGGCGGGACCTTCGCCGTCCTGCCCGTCACGAAGCGGATCCCGTCGGGGCGCAGGATGCGGGTGCGGCTGCTGAACCAGGCCGCCGTTCCGGTCACCGTCGCGAGCGCCGTACTGACCGTGCTGGTGTGGCAGGAGAACTGAGCACCACGAGCCCCGGCACCCGCTCACCGTCGCCCTCCGGGAGACGATCGCCCGCCTCGGTACGTATACGAGGACATGAACCGAAGCGATCACCGTCCGCTACGAGTTGAACGAAAGCGTCGCCCTGTGATTAGGGTGCGGGCGATGTTCTGCGCACACGCCACTCCCTCACTCCCGGCACGACGAGGCACCCTCGCATCGAGTCGCTTCGGGAGGGCCCGTGAGTGACACGGTGACCACGGTCCGCCCAGGGGCCGGAACGACCCCTGGCGCACGCCCGGAGGAGCAGGACGCCGCGCCCCGCCCGGTCCGGCAGCGGGACGCGTTCTTCGACAACGCCAAGTACCTCGCGATCGTGCTCGTGGCCGTGGGGCACGCCTGGGAGCCACTGCGGCAGAGCAGCAGGGCCGTCACCGCCCTCTACATGCTCGTCTACGCCTTCCACATGCCGGCGTTCATCATCATCTCCGGCTACTTCTCCCGCACGTTCGACGGCAGCCCGGCCCGCATCGGGCGCCTGGTCACCGGCGTCGCCGTCCCGTACGTGGTGTTCGAGACGGCGTACACCCTGTTCACCCGCTGGACCAGCCAGGATCCCGACCGCCCGGTCAGCCTGCTGGACCCCCTCTACCTCACCTGGTTCCTCGCGGCGCTGTTCGTCTGGCGGCTGACCACGCCGCTGTGGAGGCTGGTGCGGTGGCCGCTCCCGCTCGCTCTGGTCATCGCGATGGCGGCGACGACCGCGCCGTCCATCGGCCACGACCTCGATCTGCAGCGCACCCTGCAGTTCCTGCCGTACTTCGTGTGCGGTCTGCTGCTGCGGCCGGAGCACTTCCGGCTGGTGCGACGGCGCGCGGTACGGATCATCGCCGTGCCGGTGGCCGTCTGCGCCCTGGGGACGGCCTACTGGGCGGTCCCACGGATGGACTACGCCTGGTTCTTCCACGCCGACAGCGCCCGGGAACTCGGCGTCCCCCTCTGGTACGGGCCCCTGATGACCCTGGCCGCCTTCGGCTGCTCCCTCGTCCTGGCCGGCTGCTTCCTCGCCTGGGTGCCCGGGCGCCGGACCTGGTTCACCGCGCTGGGCGCCGGCACCCTGTCCGGCTACCTGCTGCACGGTTTCGTCGCGCAGGCCGCGAAGTACTGGGGCTGGTACGAGCCGGACTGGGTCCGCGGCCCCGCCGGTATGATCGCCGCCACCCTGGTCGCGGCCGCGGTCGTCACCGCCCTGTGCACGCCGACCGTACGGCGGGTCTTCCGCTGTGTGACGGAACCCCGGATGGCGTGGGCCTTCGGCGGTACGGCCACCGCCCCGGCCGGTGCCCGTCGAGCTGCGCCCCGACCGCCGGGCCCGCACGCTGGAGAGACAGCGCACTTCTCCGTGAGGGAGCACCGGCATGCCGAAGGGCCGCAGCGAGGGCGGGAAGCCGAAGAAGGGTGACAAGGTCACCTGGAGCAGTCACGGCAGCCGGACCGAGGGCGAGGTGGAGAAGGAGATCACCGAGCGGACCGAGGCGTCGGGCCGCACGGTCGACGCCTCACCCGACGACCCGCAGTACGAGGTGCGCAGCGACAAGTCCGGCAGGACCGCGGTGCACAAGCCGTCCGCGCTCAAGAAGAAGTGAGGCGGCGTGGACCGCGGGGAACGCGAGGAGACCTGGAACGACTTCCGTGAGCTGGTGAACATGACACCGGCCGGCCTGGAGAAGTGGCTGGAGTCCGACGAGTCGCGAAACGCCGGACAGCACCAGGACGGGGGCGAGTCCACCGGGCACGCCTCCGGCCGGCGGATCGTGGCGATGCTGCGGGCCGGGAAGGGCGACCTCACGGACGACGACTACCAGCTCATGCGCAAGGCCGTCGGCTACGTCCGTCGCCACCTGGCCCAGCGGCCCTCCGGGGACGTACGGGACTCACGGTGGCGGTACTCCCTGATGAACTGGGGCCACGACCCGCTCGGCGGATGACGGCCCGGCCCGGGACCGTCCGCACCGGGGCGGCCCGATCGGCCCCCGGGATCAGTGGGCGCCGGCCTCGTGCGGGGCCGCGGCGACGCCGTTCAGCGCCTGGCTCATCTGGTGCTGGGTCTCTTCGGCGACCACACGGGCCTCCTCGACGACGTCACCCCGCTCGCGTATGAGGCTCTCGTAGATCGGAAGTTCTTCGGTCCGGGTCGGATCGGGTTTCACCGTGGTGCTCCTATCGCTTTGCAGCCGGGATCTGAGGGGTCCGAGTAAGTCTGCGCCACGCCCTCCCACCGCGTTACCCACCCCCGTGGTGTCCAGATTTCCGTCACGTGCTTCGCGAATTCTCCACGTTTGCGGTCGCGGCCAGGGCGCCCTCGCCCCCCACACGAAGGGCCCCGGGAACGGCTCCCGGGGCCCTCTGCGCGGATGTCGTCAGAGCGACGTCGTGTGGACGCCCGCGTGCGCGCCCGCAGCGGCGCCCTCCGGCGAGATGACCGCCTGCACGGTGGCGCAGGCCTCGCCGGTCAGGGGGCCGACCAGGCCGGCGGAGAGGCCGCCCACGAGGCCCGCGGAGACACCGACGCCGCCCGCGTTGCCGCCGGCGACGGTGTCCAGGTCGGCGTCGGAGAGCTCGGCGGTGTCGACCCGAGAGGTGAGGTTCATGGGGGTGTTTCCCTTCGCGTGAATGTCTCGCAGTGGCGGTGAGCGCGGGTGAAGCCGGCATCCGGGGACCGGGATCCCGCCCCGGCCGCTCCCGCCGTGCGCAGGATCAAAGCACCCCGCGGAGAGGAGGGCCAACCGCTCACCGCTGATGCGCGGCTCCGTTCCGCCGTCGCCTTCACCGCTGTGACCGCGGGGTCACCGGATGCGCCCACTCCTTCACACAGTCCGTCGCCGGGCCGGGCGCGGGAGTGTTGCGCCTCGATTCCCGAAGCGGGCACATCGCCGCCAAGTTCCCCTGCCGTGGCCGGGACTTGGCGGCGGGCCGGGCGCCGTGCCGCCTTCCGGCGCCCGGTGTGCAGATGTGCTGGATGTTCGGGCCCCGTTCCCGTCAGGCCGCGGCGGCCGGCTGCATCAGACGGGCCAGCAGGTCGTCCAGGGTGACCAGGCCGGTGAGCCGGCCGGAGCCGTCGCGGACCACGGCCAGGGACGACCGGCGGCGGCGCAGCATCTCGATCGCCTCGGCGACCGTGGCGGTCTCCGTCAGCTCGGGCACCGGCCGGGCGAGGTCCCGCGCGGTCGTGGCCCGCCCCCGGGCCCGGGCAACCAGGGCGTCCCGGGCATGCACCGAGCCGAGGACCGTGCCGTTCTCCCGGACCAGCAGCCGGGTGCGGTCGTGGGCGGCGGCGAAACGCAGCAGCGCGTCGAGGTCCGCCCCGCCCTCGACCCAGGTGATCTCGGCGGCCGGGATCCGCAGCGCGGCGACCGGTGTCTCCGGCTCGGTCAGCGAGCGGGTCAGCAGCTCCGAGTCGGCCGTGCTGATCAGGCCCAGCCGCTCCGACTCCTCCACCAGGTGCGTCAGCTGCTCCCGGTTGTGCACCGAGGCCAGCTCGTCACGCGGGGCCACCCGGCACAGCCGTACCAGGGCGTTGCTCACCCGGTTGAGCAGCCGGATCAGCGGGCGTACGGCCCGCACCACGGCCCGGAAGGGCGGCGACAGCAGCATCGCCGAACGCTCGGGGTGGGCGATCGCCCAGGACTTGGGCGCCATCTCGCCCACCACCAT
Source organism: Streptomyces sp. NPDC057424 (assembly GCF_042803315.1). NCBI lineage: Bacteria > Bacillati > Actinomycetota > Actinomycetes > Kitasatosporales > Streptomycetaceae > Streptomyces > Streptomyces sp. NPDC057424. The sequence goes on along the minus strand of NZ_JBHVCP010000032.1, from coordinate 88,048 downwards.
GTGCAGGAACACCACCACGACCATCGCCACGGCGAAGGCCACGCCGTAGCTCACGGCGCTGGGCAGGCCCAGCGTGTGCAGCAGCGGGTCGAGTTCGTGCGAGATCGCCGGTTTGGACACCGAGCCCAGGCCCAGTGTGCACACGGTGATGCCCAGCTGGGCACCGGCCAGCATCAGCGACAGCTCGCGCATCCCGGCCAGGGCCGCGCCGGCGCCGCGCTGCCCCTCGGCCGCCGCCTTCTCCATGCGGTGCCGCTTGGCGGCGACGAGGGCGAACTCGGCCGCCACGAAGAAGCCGCTGCCGATCAGCAGCAGCACGGTCACGAAGACCGCCATCGGGAAACTCACGCCATCTCCTCGGCTTCCACCAGCGGGCTGATCCGGACGCGGTCGGCCACATGCCGGTCCAGCGTGCGGACGTCGATCACGGCCCGGCCGCCCCCGGGCAGCTCGACCGTGACCCGGTCGCCGACCGTCGGGAAGCGGCCGAGCCGGTCCACGACGAGACCGGCCACGGTGTCGTAGTCGTCGTCCTCCGGCAGCCGGACACCGGTCGCCTCGGCCACCTCGTCCACCCGGCGGCCGGCGTCCACCAGCCAGCCGTCGCCGTCCGCGACGGCGAGCACGCTCACCTTGTCGGACTCGTCGGCGATGTCACCGACCAGTTCCTCGGCGATGTCCTCGTACGTGACGACGCCCGCCACGCCGCCGTGCTCGTCGAGGACGACCGCGAACTCGTCGTCCTGCTCCCGCATCCGCGTCACCGCGTCGGGCAGCGCGAGCGTGTCCGGCAGCAGCAGCGGCCGCCGGGCCACCTCACCGGCTCGCGCGCCGGCCAGACGGGCGGCGGGCAGCGCCATCAGCTCGCGCACGCCCAGCACACCCACGATGTCGTCCGGGTGGTCGCCCAGCACCGGGTAGTTGGAGTGGCCGTACCGGGCGATCAGGCCGACCGCCTCCTCGGCGCCGGCGTCCTTGCGGACGAACACGGCGTCGGCGCGCGGCACCATCACCTCGTCGAGGGCGCGCTCGGAGAACTCCAGCGCGTGGTCCAGCAGCGCTGCGGTGTCCTTGGGCAGTTCGCCCTGCTCGTGGGACTCGCCGATCAGATGGCCGAGCTCCTCCAGCGTGGCGCCGTGGTGCAGTTCCTCGACGGGCTCGATGCCGGCCTTGCGCAGCAGCCGGTTGGCCGCGCTGTCGAAGATCCGTACGACGGGGCCGACGACCTTCAGATACGCCAGCGTGGACGGCGCCAGCGCCTTCGCCAGCCGGTCGGGCACGGCGATGGCGAGGTTCTTCGGGGCGAGTTCGCCCAGCACCATCTGCACGACGGTGGCCAGTACGAAGGCGAGCACGACGGCGATGCCGCTGACGGCCGTGCCGGGCAGGCCGAGCCCCGACAGGGCGGGTCTGAGCAGGGCGGACACCGACGGTTCGGCGATGAAGCCGACCACCAGCCCCGTGACGGTGATGCCGAGCTGCGCGCCGGACAGCATGAACGACAGCCGCTCCAGCACCGTGAGGGCACGGGCTGCCTTGCGGTCCCCGGCTTCGGCTTCCCGTGCGAGGGTGAGCCGGTCGGCGGAGACGTAGGCGAACTCCTGGGCGACGAAGTAGCCGGTGCCTGCGGTCAGCACGAACACGGCGAGCAGGCCCAGCAGGGCCTCTGCGGCACTCATCCGACACCACCCCGCCGTGTGCCGCGATCACTGGTGCCGTGGCGGGATGGTCGGGGACTGTGCCCCGGAGGGTCCGTCGGTCTGGCGGACAAGAACGTGCTCCTTACGGTGTGGCGTGTCTCCGGTACAACGCTCGTCGTCGTGCCGGTGTTCCCGGATTCTACGACCGTGTAGATGCCACGCCCGGCCCACGCCGTGCGGGAGCCCTCCGTGAGATCCGGCACCAGCGCGGCTCCAGCCGGGTACACGCCGAGGACGCCGGCCGCCGCCGGTGGACCGTGCCCCGGAGGGGCGTGAAGATTCCGGTGTGACGGGTGAGGCCCCCGCGGGCCCACCGGGTCAGTAGACGTCCCGCACGTACCGCTTGTCCGCCGCGAGCTGCTTCACGTACGCGGCGGCCTCCGCCTCGCCCAGTCCGCCGTGCGCCATCGCGATGTCCCGCAGCGCCCGGTCCACGTCCTTCGCCATCCGGGAGGCATCGCCGCAGACGTAGAAACGGGCCCCGTCCCGCAGCCAGTGCCACAGCTCCGGCCCGTGCTCGCGCATCCGGTCCTGCACGTACACCTTGTTGCGCTGGTCCCGGGAGAAGGCGGTGTCCAGCCGTGTGAGGGTGCCCTCGTCGTGCAGCGCCGTCAGCTCCTCCTCGTAGTAGAAGTCCGTCGCCCGGTGCTGCTCCCCGAAGAACAGCCAGTTGGGGGCGCGGTGGCCGAGCGCCCGCCGCTCCTCCAGGAATCCGACGAAGGGCGCCACACCGGTGCCCGGGCCGACCATGACCATCGGCGTCGACGCGTCGGCCGGGGGCCGGAAGTGCGGCGAGCGCTGCACGAACACCGGTACCTCCGTGTCCGGTCCGGCGTCCGCGAGGAACGGCGAACAGACCCCGCCGCGCGCCCGGCCGTGCAGGTTCTCGTACCGCACCACGGACACCGTCAGCGACACCCGGCGGGGATCGGCCAGCGGGCTGGACGATATGGAGTACAGCCGCGGCTGGAGCCTGCGCAGCACCCCCGCCCACTCCTCCGCGCTCGCCCGTACCGCGTACTCGGCGAGCACGTCCACGGCCTGCCGCCCCCAGCTCCACTGCGCCAGCCCGTCCTTGTTGTCCGGCCGCAGCAGCCTGCGCAACTCGTGCTTGTCCCGGGCGCGTTCGACGACGAAGCGCAGCAGGTCCGGGGTGATCCGGGTGATGTCGAGATGCCGGTGCAGCGCCTCGCCGAACGACACCTCGCCGACACCGTCGACCGTCACGGCCGCCCCGGCGTCCACCCCGGTCACCGCCAGCCACTCCTCCACGAGGGCCGGCGCGTTGACCGGCCGCACACCGAGCGCGTCCCCCGCCTCGTACGCCAGGTCCGTCCCGCTCGTGTCGAAGGTGAACCGCCGGACCTCCTTGCCCGCCCCGGCCCGGCTCAGCAGCCGGTTGCCGACCAGCCGGGCGGTGGTGACCGGCTTCGACCGGACCCCGGGCTTGGCGGCAGGGGCGGCAGCCGCGCCGCCCAGCGCCGACACCACCTGGTCGAGCCACTCCCCGGCGGACGGCTCGAAGTCCGGCTCGCAGTCCGTACGCGGAGCCAGCCGCACCCCGCCCAGCTCGTCGAGCCGCGCGTCCAGCCGCCGCCCGTGCCCGCAGAAGTCGTCGTACGAGGAGTCGCCGAGGGCCAGCACGGCGTACCGCACCCCGTCCAGCCGCGGAGCCCGCTCACCGGAGAGCGCGTCCCAGAAGCCGGAGCCGTTGTCGGGCGCGTCGCCGTCCCCGAAGGTGCTGGTGATGAACAGCAGGTCCGCCGTGCGGGCGAGTGTCGCGACATCGGCGTCGTCCATGCCGACGAGGGTCGTACGGTGTCCCGTCGAGGTCAGCCGCTCGGCGGTGGCGGTGGCGAACTCCTCCGCGTTCCCGGTCTGCGAGGCCCACAGCACGACGACCTCGCGGCCGGGCCGGTCCTGCGCCGCGGCCGCTCCGGTCCGCGAGTACATGCCGGCCAGGACCCCGTTCACCCACAACGCGTGCTCGGGGGAGAAGGGCGCGTCGGGCGGCAGCACCGGGACACCGCCGAGGGTGCCGGAGCCGAGCCCGGCGAGGAAGCCGGTGAGGTACCGGCGTTCCTGGGCGGAGAGCACCGGGGGAGGGGAGGGCTCGATGCCGAAGGGGTTCGCGGTGCCCGGGGTGACGGCGGTGGGGGTCAGCGGCCCGACCGGGTCCGCCGGCACCGGGGCCGCCACCTTCGCCAGCGACACCGCGCACACCTTGAACTCCGGCTGGAACGACAGCGGATCCACCGCGTCACTCGTCACCGCGTTGATGCTCAGGTACTCGCCGAACAGGTCGTTCCAGTGGAACGGCGCGAAGCAGCATCCGGGCCGCACCCGGTCCGTCACCACCGCGGGCAGCACGGCCCGCCCGCGCCGCGAGGCCACCTCGACGAGGTCACCGTCGGCGACCCCGAGGGCCGAGGCGTCCTCGGGGTGGAGTTCCACGAACGGCCCGGGATTCAGCTTGGTGAGCTTGGCGACCTTTCCGGTCTTGGTGAGCGTGTGCCACTGGTGCTGCACCCGCCCGGTGTTGAGCACGAACGGATAGTCGTCGTCCGGCATCTCGGCGGCCGGCAGATGCGGCCGGGCGAAGAAGGCGGCCCGCCCGGAAGCCGTCGCGAAGCGCAGCCCCTCGTCACCCACGTACCGGATCGGATTGCGCTCCGGGCCGTCCTCCCGCGCGGCCGGCCACTGCACGGGCGTGTGACGCAGCCGCTCGTAGGTGACCCCGCGCAGATCCCACCCCGTCTTCGGGTTCCGGAAGCGCCGGATCTCCTCGAAGACCTGCTCGGCGCTGTCGTAGGAGAACCCCTTCTCGTACCCCATCGCGCACGCCACCGCCGCGATGATCCGCCAGTCGGCCATCGCCTCCCCGGGCGGGTCCGCGGCGGCCTGGGTCAGGGTGAGGTTGCGCTCGCTGTTGACGAAGACACCCTCCGCCTCGGTCCACATCGCGCCCGGCAGGACGACATCGGCGTACGCGTTCGTCTCGGTGTCCGTGAACACGTCCTGCGTGACGACGAACTCGGCGGCCTCGAGACCCTCGATGACCGTACGGCGATTGGCGACCGAGGCGACCGGGTTGGTGCAGATGATCCAGCAGGCCTTGATCTCCCCCTCGGCCATCTTCTGGAACATCTCGACGGTGCCCTGCCCGACCCCGTCGGCCCGCAGCGTCCCCGGCGGCAGCTCCCACACCTCCTCGGTGAACGCCCGGTCCTCGTCGACGAGCACCGACCGCTGTCCCGGCAGCCCCGGGCCCATGTAGCCCATCTCGCGCCCGCCCATGGCGTTGGGCTGGCCGGTCAGGGAGAACGGCCCGGCGCCCGGACGGCAGATCGCCCCTGTCGCCAGATGCAGGTTGACCAGGGCGTTGGTGTTCCAGGTGCCGTGGGTGGACTGGTTGAGGCCCATGGTCCAGCAGCTCATCCACCGCCGGCCCGCCGCGCCGATCAGCCGGGCGGCCGTCCGCAGGTCGTCCTCGGCGATTCCGGTGATCTCCGCGACCGCGGCCGGGGCGTAGTCGGCGAGGAACCCGGGCAGGGCCTCCCAGCCCTCGGTGTGGGCGGCGACGAACTCCGGGTCGGTGTGCCCGTCCTCGTGCAGCAGGTGCAGCAGACCGTTCAGCAACGCGAGGTCGGTGCCCGGCCTGACCTGGAGGAACAGATCCGCCTTCGCGGCGGTCGCGGTCCGCCGCGGATCGACGACGATCAGCTTGGCGCCCGCCTTGACCCGCTCCATCATCCGAAGGAAGAGGATCGGATGGCAGTCGGCCATGTTCGACCCGATGACGAGAAAGGCATCCGCCTGATCGAAGTCCTCGTACGACCCGGGCGGCCCGTCCGCACCCAGCGACAGCTTGTAGCCGGTGCCCGCGCTCGCCATGCACAGCCGCGAGTTCGACTCGATCCCGTTCGTCCCCACGAACCCCTTGGCCAGCTTGTTCGCCAGGTACTGCGCCTCCAGGCTCATCTGCCCCGAGACGTAGAAGGCGACCGCGTCCGGCCCGTGCTCGTCGACGATCGACCGCAGCCGTGCGGCGGTCTCGGCGATCGCGCCGGCCACGGGCACCGGGACCGCCTCCTCGCCCCGGTCGTTCCGCACCAGCGCGGTCGTCAGCCGCCCGGGCGCGGCGAGCATGTCGGCCGTCGTCGCGCCCTTGGTGCACAGCCGCCCCGCGTTCGCGGGATGCGCCTTGTCGCCGGACGCCCTGAGAATCCTGCGTCGGCCGTCCGGACCCGCTCCGACGTCGAGCACGAGGCCGCAGCCCACACCGCAGTACGAGCAGACGGTGCGCACCTGCCGCGTCTCCTGCGGGGTCCCGGGGGTCGTGGTCATGCCGTCGACGGTACGAAACGCCCGTTACGCCGCTGTCACACCGCTTGATCATCGGGGGTTACGCCCGTCACACAGCCGCCTTCGTGACGTTGTGAGGTGCATTGAGGTCGCGGAGCGTGTCGCTGTTGGGCCGAACGGGTGACTCTGCGCAAGAATTGCCCGATGCAGACAGCGAGCGCGAGCCAGGACGGAGCATGCCGGTGAACAGCCACGATGTCACCGACGAACAGTGGGAGGGGCTCGCCCAGGTCGTGCCGCTGCGGGGCCGGGACGCCTGGCCGTCCTCCGTCGGCCACCGGTCCGTACCCGAGGCCGAGACGGAGACCCGCCGCCGTTTCGTCGTCCTGCGCGTGAACGTCTTCGCCGACGCCCGTGACGTCGCCGAGCGGCTGATGGCGGGCGTGCCCGTCCTCCTCGACCTCACCGGCGCGGAGACGGAGGTCGCCAAGCGGGTCCTCGACTTCAGCACGGGCGTCGTCTTCGGCCTGGCGAGCGGAATGCACCGGGTGGACCGCAACGTCTTCCTGCTGACACCGGCGGGAACCGAGGTGACCGGGTTGATGGAAGGGGCAGGGCTCCCCGGGATGTGACCGTCGCCCGTTCGTAGGAAGCCCCGGAGACGGAACGGTTCGTCCCGCCGACGGAGCCCTACCGTCCGGATATGACCCAGCCCGCCCTCCCCGACCGCCCCCGCATCACCGAACTGCGCCTGGCCGCCTTCACCACCCACCGCCGTGCCGCGTTCCCGCTCGGGCCCCTCACCCTCCTCGCCGGGCCCAGCGGCTGCGGCAAGACCAGCGCACTGCGGGCCTACGAGGCCCTCGCCCGGCTCGGGGGCGGCGCCGAGCTCGGCGCGGCGTTCCCCGACCCCGTCGGCTGCGTACCGGAACGGGCCCGGCCCGACGCCCAGCGCCGCCGCGGCTTCCGCATCGGCTGCACGGCCGACGGCCCCGCCGGCCCGGTCCGCCTCGACGTGGCCGTACAGGCCGAACCCGAACTGCGCGTCGTGGGTGAGCGGTTGACGGCCGACGGGCTGGTCCTCCTGGAGACCGCCCTGCGCGACCCGGGCAAGCGCGCCGTGCAGGCCGCCTGGCACACCGCCGGGCCGACGCCGGTGACCCGCGGCCCGCTCCCGGACGACCGGCTCGGCACCGCCCTGCTGCCGCTGCGCGTGGCCGGCAAGACGCCCGGGCAGCGCAGGGTGCTGGCAGCCGCCGAGCAGATGGTCGTCGCCCTGCGCTCCGCGTTCGCCTGTGACCCCGAACCCGCCCGCATGCGCGAGCCCGTGACGGCCGGGTCCGGCCGCCTGCTGGGCGGCTGCGGCAACCTCGCCGACGTGCTGTGGCGCACCCGCGCGGAGTGCGGGCGGCGGCACGCGCGATTGGTCGCGGCGGTGCGGGCGGGGTGCGCGGGGCCGGTGGCGGACGTGCTCGCCCTGCCGGACGGCATCGGAACGGTCACCGCCGCCGTCGACCGGGGCGACGGATTCCGCACGGGCCTCGGACGGCTCGGCCACGGCGAACTGCGCTACCTCGCCTTCGCGCTGGTGCTTCTCACCGGACCCGGTGTGCTGGAGGTCGACCCGGCCGGCGAGGTGCCCGCCGCGCTCCAGACGCTCACCGTCCTCGCCGACGGCTTCGACCGGGGCCTGGACCCACGGCAACGGCGGGAACTGCTGAGCCTCGCGGCCCGGATGTGCGAGCGGGGGCACATCCGGCTGGTCGGCGCGGTCAGCGACGCCTCCTGGGCCGCCGGGACACAGGGAGCCACGGTGGTACACCTGGGCCGTGACTGATCCACTGGACGCACCGCAGCCCGGCCCCCGCGGCGAACCCCTGGACGTGGCGGCCCTGCAGCGCCGGCTGGCCGAATTCGCCGCCGCCCGGAACTGGCAGCCGTACCACACCCCCAAGAACCTGGCCGCCGCCCTCAGCGTCGAGGCGTCCGAACTGGTGGAGATCTTCCAGTGGTTGACGCCCGAGGAGTCGGCCCGGGTCATGGCCGACCCGGACGCCGCGCACCGTGTCACCGACGAGGTCGCCGACGTGCTCGCGTATCTGCTCCAGCTGTGCGAGGTGCTCGGCATCGACCCGCTGGCCGCGCTGGACGCGAAGATCGATCGGAACGAACGGAGGTTTCCGATCTAGCGGCATCGCCCCCGCCGCCTGGAGCGAAAGAGTCCACTTGCACGCTGCGTAACCAGATCCCGATCCGAATCCGAATTGTTGTCCGCAGATTTCCGCCTTCCTCTGGCTTTTCGTCTCACACCCCTTCACTCTGGGTAGTGAACAAGGGAGTGCGGGCAGACGGACGCGCACAGCGCGTCAGGACAAGACGGGGGCAGCGCATGGACGCGGTGCGGCTCATCGTGGCGAGCAGGCGGTCCCTGGCGGCGGGCGGCGACGCGCGGGAGACCCTGGCCGAGGTGTGGCAGGCGCAGGCCCTCGCGCAGGCCATAGGCAGCCGCCTCGCGGTCGCCGGACCACCCGAACTGCGCGGCGAGGCAATGGGATTGACGGAGCTGGCGGGCCGGGGCTGCGGTGTCCTCGACCCGCCGGAACTGGCCCCCGGCGAGCTGCGGGCGGGCCGGCTCACCGAGTTGGGCGACGCCCGCCACACCCTGATGTACCTCGGCGACCTCCTCGGCGAGGTCGGCATCGCCCTCGTAGCCCTGGCCAGCGCCGCCGGCGACGAGGGCACGTACTGGCAGTGCATGGAGGCCATCGACGCGGCGGACGAGTCCCGCGACCGCGTCCTGGAAATGCTCCGCAGACTCGCGGACCGGGAACAGACGGTGCCGGAGCGGGAGGCGGGGTAGGGCGAGTCCTGAGGCCCGTCGTGTGGCTCACGCCGCAGACGCGGGGATGACAGGCCGCAGCCGATTCCCTGCGACCTGATCCGCACGACAGGCCCTCAGCCCGCCTTCCCCTCCTCGACGGCCTCGCGTCCGGAACCCCCTGACGCCTGGAGGTCCGCGTCCAACGCCGACAGATCCGCGTTCAACGCCGCCATCAGCTCCTCCATCTGCTGCAACAACCCTTTCGGCTGCCCGCTCCCGCCCTGCTGCGGCACGGTCTCTTCGGACATGACGGCCTCCTCGGCCCCCGGCCCCCGGGGAGGCCGACGCGGGTGACGCCCCGGTGGGCCACCCCCCGGTGCGGAAGCCGGGGGCTCCGGCTCCGCCCGAGCCAACGATCACCATCGGGGCCGGTCACTGGCCCGGTCACCCGGCCCCGCGGTATGCACGTAATTTCACCCGACCGGGGACCGGGCGGTCCGGGGGAGGCGACCTCGTGATCGCACACCCCGGCGTGCAGGATGGAAACATGGATCTTCGCATCTTCACCGAGCCCCAGCAGGGGGCCACCTACGACACTCTGCTCACCGTCGCCAAGGCCACCGAGGACCTCGGTTTCGACGCCTTCTTCCGCTCCGACCACTATCTCCGCATGGGCAACGTGGACGGCCTGCCCGGCCCCACCGACGCCTGGATCACCCTGGCCGGACTCGCCCGTGAAACCAAGCGCATCCGGCTCGGCACCCTGATGACCGCCGGCACCTTCCGGCTGCCCGGCGTGCTCGCCATCCAGGTCGCCCAGGTCGACCAGATGTCCGGCGGCCGGGTCGAGCTCGGCCTCGGCGCCGGCTGGTTCGAGGAGGAGCACAAGGCCTACGGCATCCCCTTCCCCAAGGAGAAGTTCGCCCGCCTCGAGGAGCAGCTGGAGATCGTCACCGGCCTGTGGGCGACGGCCCCCGGCAAGACCTTCGACTTCCACGGCACCTACTACGACCTCGCGGACTCTCCCGCCCTGCCCAAGCCGGCCCAGCAGAAGATCCCCGTACTCGTCGGCGGCCACGGCCCGGCCCGCACCCCGCGGCTGGCCGCCAAGTACGCCGACGAGTTCAACATGCCGTTCGCCTCCGTCGAGGACAGCGAGCGCCAGTTCGGCCGGGTGCGCGCCGCCGCCGTGGAGGCCGGCCGCGGCGGCGACGAGCTGACGTACTCCAACGCCCTCGTCGTCTGCGTCGGCCGGGACGAGGCGGAGGTCGCCCGCCGAGCCGCCGCGATCGGCCGCGAGGTGGACGAGCTGAAGCTCAACGGCCTGGCCGGCTCCCCGGCCGAGGTCGTCGACAAGATCGGCCGCTACGCCGAGATCGGCTCCCGCCGCATCTACCTCCAGGTCCTCGACCTCGACGACCTCGACCATCTGGAACTGATCTCCGCGCAGGTGCAGTCGCAGCTGCCGTAGGGGCCCGCCGAGCCGCCCTCGATAAACGAAGGCGCTGGTGGGCACAGGTGTGCGAAGCTGTGGGCGTCGTCCTGCCGAGCCCCCAGGATCCCCCTTCCTGGGGGCCCTCGCACGTACGGCACCGACACCATCCACCCAGCCGGAGAGGCCCTCCGCATGTTCCTGACGATCACTACCACCGGCACTCCGGAACGTCCCGCCACCGACCTGGGCTACCTGCTGCACAAGCATCCCGACAAGGCGCAGACGTTCTCCACCTCCTACGGAACGGCCCACGTCCTCTACCCCGAGGCGGAGGCCGGGCGCTGCACGGCGGCGCTGCTGCTGGAGGTCGACGCGGTGGCACTGGTCAGGCGCGGCAAGGGCAAGGGACGCGGCGGCGCCCCCGACGCGGCACTCGCGCAGTACGTCAACGACCGCCCCTACGCGGCTTCCTCCCTGCTCGCCGTGGCGCTGAGCAGCGTCTTCTCCAGCGCGATGAAGGGCGTCTGCAACGCCAGGCCGGAACTTCCAGGCCAGGCCAGGCCGCTGCGCGTCGAGGTGCCCGCGCTGCCCGCCCGCGGCGGCCCCGACCTCGTACGAAAGCTCTTCGAGCCGCTCGGCTGGACCGTCGCCGTCGAACCCGTGGCGCTGGACAGCGAGTTCCCCGACTGGGGCGACTCGCGGTACGTGAGCCTCAGCCTGGAATCGGCCGCGCTCACCCTCGCCGAGGCCCTGCGCCACCTCTACGTCCTGCTCCCCGTCCTCGACGACGCCAAGCACTACTGGGTCGCCCCCGACGAGGTCGACAAGCTGTTGCGCGCCGGTGAGGGCTGGCTGCCCGGCCACCCGGAGCAGCGGCTGATCACCAGCCGCTACCTCTCGCGCCGCTGGTCGCTGACCCGGCAGGCCACCGAGCGCCTGGAACTGGTGCGGCTCGCCGAGACCGACGACAGCGAGGTCGAGGAGATCGACAACGCGGTCGAGGCGGAGACCGAGACCGAGGAGAAGCCGGCCCCGCTGGCCGTGCAGCGCCGCGAGGCGATCGTCACGGCGCTCCGGCGCTCCGGAGCCGCCCGGGTCCTCGATCTCGGCTGCGGCCAGGGCCAGTTGGTGCAGGCACTGCTCAAGGACCCGGCGTTCACCGAGATCGTGGGCGTGGACGTGTCGATGCGCGCGCTCACCATCGCCTCCCGGCGCCTCAAGCTGGACCGCATGGGCGAGCGGCAGGCCTCCCGCGTCCAGCTCTTCCAGGGCTCGCTCGCGTACACCGACGTCCGGCTCAAGGGCTACGACGCCGCCGTGCTCAGCGAGGTCATCGAGCACCTCGACCTGCCCCGGCTGCCCGCCCTGGAGTACGCGGTGTTCGGCTCGGCGCGACCGAGGACGGTCCTCGTGACCACACCGAACGTCGAGTACAACGTGCGCTGGGAGTCCCTCCCGGCAGGACACGTCCGGCACGGCGACCACCGCTTCGAATGGACTCGCGCGCAGTTCCGCGCCTGGGCCGAGGCGGTGGCCGGACGGCACGGCTACGGCGTCGGGTTCGAACCCGTGGGCCCCGACGACCCGGAAGTGGGGCCGCCCACCCAGATGGCCGTATTCACCCTGACCACGCCGAAGGAGGCGAAGGCGGCATGACCGACACACAGCAGGGGCGCGTGCTGCCCGTCACCGACCTGTCCCTGGTGGTGCTGGTCGGAGCCACCGGCTCCGGCAAGTCCACCTTCGCCCGCAGGCACTTCAAGCCCACCGAGGTCATCTCGTCCGACTTCTGCCGCGGCCTCGTCTCGGACGACGAGAACGACCAGAGCGCCACCAAGGACGCCTTCGACGTCCTGCACTACATCGCGGGCAAGCGCCTGGCCGCCGGCCGCCGCACGGTCGTGGACGCGACCAGCGTGCAGCCCGAGGCCCGCCGCCAGCTGATCGACCTGGCCAGGCAGTACGACGTCCTGCCGATCGCGATCGTGCTCGACGTGCCCGAGGAGGTGTGTGCCGAGCGCAACGCGGCCCGCACCGACCGTGCCGGCATGCCCCGCCGGGTCATCCACCGCCACACCCGCGAACTCCGCCGCTCCCTGAGGCACCTGGAGCGCGAGGGCTTCCGCAAGGTGCACATCCTGCGCGGCGTCGACGAGGTCGAGCACGCCACGGTCGTCACCGAGAAGCGCTTCAACGACCTGACCCACCTCACCGGCCCGTTCGACATCATCGGCGACATCCACGGCTGCGCCGCCGAACTGGAGGCGCTGCTCGGCAAGCTGGGCTACGTCGACGGCGTCCACCCCGAGGGCCGTACGGCCGTCTTCGTCGGCGACCTGGTCGACCGCGGTCCGGACAGCCCCGGTGTGCTGCGCCGCGTGATGGCGATGGTGAAGTCCGGCAACGCCCTGTGCGTGCCCGGCAACCACGAGAACAAGTACGGCCGTTACCTGCGCGGCCGCAAGGTCCAGCACACCCACGGCCTCGCCGAGACCGTCGAGCAGATGGCGGGCGAGAGCGAGGAGTTCGTCGCCGAGGTACGGGAGTTCCTCGACGGCCTCGTCAGCCACTACGTGCTCGACGGCGGCCGGCTGGTCGTCTGCCACGCCGGTCTGCCCGAGAAGTACCACGGCCGCACCTCCGGCCGGGTCCGCAGCCACGCCCTGTACGGCGACACGACCGGGGAGACCGACGAGTTCGGCCTGCCCGTGCGCTACCCGTGGGCCGAGGACTACCGGGGCCGGGCCGCCGTCGTCTACGGCCACACCCCGGTGCCGGAGGCGACCTGGCTCAACAACACCATCTGCCTGGACACCGGCGCCGTCTTCGGCGGCAAGCTCACCGCCCTGCGCTGGCCGGAGCGCGAGCTGGCCGACGTCCCGGCGGAGCAGGTCTGGTACGAGCCGGCGAAGCCGCTGCGCAGCGAGGCACCCGGCGGGCAGGACGGCCGCCCGCTGGACCTGGCGGACGTGCGGGGCCGCAGGGTCGTGGAGACCCGGCACCAGGGCCGGATCTCGATCCGCGAGGAGAACGCGGCGGCGGCCCTGGAGGTCATGAGCCGCTTCGCGGTGGACCCGCGCCTGCTGCCGTACCTCCCGCCGACCATGGCCCCGACGGCCACGAGTCACGTCGAGGGCTATCTGGAGCACCCCGCGGAGGCGTTCGCCCAGTACCGGGACGACGGCGTCGCGCGGGTCGTGTGCGAGGAGAAGCACATGGGCTCGCGGGCGGTGGCCCTGGTGTGCCGGGACGCGGAAGCGGCCCGCAAGCGCTTCGGTGTGGACGGCCCGACCGGGTCCCTCTACACCCGCACCGGCCGCCCGTTCCTCGACGACGAGGCGCTCACCGGGGAGATCCTCGACCGGGTGCGCACGGCGATCGGCGAGGCCGGCCTCTGGGACGAGCTGTCGACCGACTGGCTGCTGCTGGACGCCGAGTTGATGCCCTGGTCGCTGAAGGCGTCCGGGCTGCTGCGCTCCCAGTACGCCGCCGTGGGCGCCGCGTCCGGCGCGGTGCTCCCGCAGGCCCTGGCCGCCCTGCAGGGCGCGGCGGCGCGCGGCGTGGACGTGACCGGCCTGCTGTCCCGCACCGGTGAACGCGCCTCCGACGCGGCCGCGTTCACGAAGGCGTACCGCCGCTACTGCTGGACCACGGACGGCCTGGACGGGGTCCGTCTGGCACCGTTCCAGATCCTCGCGGTGCAGGGGCGCAGCCTCGCAGGCCTGGCGCACGACGAGCAGCTCGCCCTGCTCGACCGCATCGTCGAGCACGACGGCAGCGGCCTGCTCCAGACCACCCGGCGGCTGTACGTCGACACCGCCGACCCGGAGTCGGTGCGGGCCGGTGTCGACTGGTGGCTGGAGATGACCGGCCGCGGCGGCGAGGGCATGGTCGTCAAGCCGGTCGGCGCGGTGGTCCGCGACACCCAGGGCCGCCTGGTGCAGCCCGGCATCAAGTGCCGGGGCCGCGAGTACCTGCGGATCATCTACGGCCCGGAGTACACGCGCCCGGAGAACCTCGCCCGCCTGCGCTCGCGGTTCCTCAACCACAAGCGGTCCCTGGCGATCCGCGAGTACGCCCTGGGCCTGGAGGCCCTGGACCGGCTGGCCGAGGGCGAACCCCTGTGGCGGGTGCACGAGGCGGTGTTCGGGGTGCTGGCCCTGGAGTCGGAGCCGGTCGACCCGAGGCTGTGAGCCGGAGGAGCACACGAATCCGGCCAGGCTTGTCCCGCCTGGGACGCTCCTGGCCGTACGTCGCCCTTCCGGCCCCATTCGTCCCTGGTTAACCGCTGGTTGCCGTGCTAACTTCGCTGGTCGGCCCAGACAGGTGAACCGACTCAGGGGGAAAGTCGGTGCGGACAGGTACGGCGCCCGGCGAGTTCGGCGGCACATCCGGACACCAGCCGGACTTCGAGCTGCTGTTACAGCTCACCGATGTCCTCTGCGAGCTGGGCTGCGTGGAGGACGCACCGAGCCGGGTGCAGTTCGCAAGTCTCCTGGGAAGCCAGCTCCGCCGGCAGGTGGACATCCGCGGCGTCAGACTCCGTGAGGACGTGGTGAGTCTGGTGACCGCCGCGCTGAGCGTGGCGGGCGGGGAGCACGTACTGGTCGGAGTGGTCCGCATCCTCGAGGGAGCCCCGGCCGGAGACGAACTCGACCGGCTGATCGCTCCTGCCCCCGCCCTGCCCGGGCCGCTGTCCAAGGACGACGAGAAGAGCGCACGCGTCGCGCTCTCCCGCGGCGACCTGCCCGCCGCACGCTTACGGGACGGTCTGGCCGAGGAACTCGCCGGCCTGGACCTCCCCGACGGGCTCACCCCCGACCAGCTCTTCGCGCACCTCCTCGAATGGAACGCGCAGGACGACGGCCTGCCCCCCGTCGTCCTGCTCCTCGACCACGCGGCCTGTCTCGCCGGGACCGTCGAGCACCGCCTCGCCCTGACCGCCTGGGTCGACGACTGGACCGGACGTGCCGGCCTGGTCGCGGAGCTGGGAAGACGCCGGGAGAGACGCGCGGCGGTGGTGTGGTCGCCCGACATCCCCCGCACCCTCGTCGTCGCCGTCGAACCGGCCCGGGACGGCAGCACCGACGTGGTCGTGCGGACCTGGACGAACGCGACCCCGGGCCGCTGGGACCCCCGCCCCGGCGAGCCGGACACGATCCCCCTGGACGACCTCGGCCGAGCGGTGGACAAGGCCCTGCGGCGCGGCACCCAACTCTGGCTGGTGCCACGCGAACCGGAGTCGAGCGGCCCTCAGGAGCCGCCTGCGTACATAGAGTTCCTTCTTCCGTACGATCTGATGAACCATGATGTGGCGGGGTTGACGTTCGCCGTGGGCGATGGTGAGCCCACTCCGCTCAGCCTGCGGTACGGGGTGCACCTACGCAGCCTGGAGCGCATGCGTACGGACAACGCCGTGGTCCGGCAGCAGTGGCAGCGGCGCTGGGCGGCGCTGAAGCAGCACGGCATCACGGTGCACGCCTGGAGGGAAGCGGACGCCCGGCGGCTGCGCGCGTGGCAGATCGCGCTCGCCGGGGAATCCAGAAGGACGGCAGTGCTGTTGGACGCGCCGACCCGGGCACCGGCCCTGGAGGCGCTCAAAGCGGCGATCGCGGAGGGAGTGGGGCTGGCCGTCTGGGACCGCAGAGGTGTGTTCAAAGAGGAGAGGCGCGAAGTGGTGACCGCGGTCTTCGCGGCCGTCACGATGCCCGTGCAGCTTCCTTCCGTCATTCACCGCATGCGTCTGAACGCCGAGAGCGGCGCGGAGGACGCGGTCCAGTACCTGGCCCGGAACGTCGGATTCCTGTGGGACGACCCCACACGTGTCGTCGACCTCCAGGCCACCGACCCCGGCGATCTCGCCAGCTGAGCTAGGAGGTTCGGCATGAGCGCACAGGAACGGACGGCCGCGGACGACTGGCGTGTCTTCCACGCCACCGGACGCCCGCAGGGCGACCCGCCCGTGCTGCCGGACCCGCCGCCCTGGCGGAGGTTCCGCGGCGGCCCGGTCGAGGCCCCGCCCCCGGACGACGCCGAGGCCGCACTGCGCCGCCTGGGCCCCGGCGGCCTCACCCCGCAGCTCGACGAGG
This sequence comes from Streptomyces sp. NPDC057424, assembly GCF_042803315.1. Taxonomy (NCBI): domain Bacteria; kingdom Bacillati; phylum Actinomycetota; class Actinomycetes; order Kitasatosporales; family Streptomycetaceae; genus Streptomyces; species Streptomyces sp. NPDC057424. Next base: position 71,698 of record NZ_JBHVCP010000032.1, on the reverse strand, counting down.
AACAGATAGAGACGGTCAACGCCGCCCTGCTGCTCCGGCGCCCGCTGCTGATCACCGGCCCCCCGGGCGTCGGCAAGTCGACGCTCGCCTACCTGATCTCGCGTGAGCTGGGGCTCGGCCGGGTACTGGAGTGGAACGTCGTCAGCCGGACCAGCCTGCGGGACGGCCTGTACGTCCACGACGCCATGGGCCGCGCCCAGGCCATCGCCGCCTGGCAGGCAGGACTGCGGGACACGCCGCGGACGGAGCCGGTGTGCGAAGACGGCGAACAGACAGTCAACTCCACGATGACGTCAAAAGATCGTCAACTTGCGCCGGTTATAGGCGAGTTCATTACACTGGGGCCCCTGGGTACCGCCCTGCTGCCCTACGAACGGCCCCGGGTGCTTCTCGTCGACGAACTCGACAAGAGCGACATCGACCTGCCGAACGACCTGCTGCACGTTCTGGAGAATGGAAGCTATGAGGTTCCGGAGCTGGTGCGCGACGCCGCCGACGCGGCGAGCGTGCACACCAGCGACCCGGGGAACCGGGCCGTGGTGCGCAACGGGCGGGTCGAGTGCCGGGAGTTCCCGGCCGTGGTGATCACCAGCAACGGGGAGCGGGAATTCCCCGCCGCCTTCCGCCGCCGCTGTCTGCCGATGGAGATGCACACCCCCACCCGGGAGCAACTACTGGCCATGGTGGACGGCCATCTCGGGCTCCGGCCGCAGGGCACCGAAGACCTCGTCGACCTGTTCGTTCAGCGGGTCCAGGCGGGCGGGGTCCACTCCCTCGACCAGTTGCTCAACGCTGTCCAGATGACTACCGCGGGTGGTTTTCAGGCTGACGGTGACGGGCGTAAGCTCGTCGAACTGCTGCTCCGCGACCTCGCGAAGGGCCGCTGATGACCCGGGAGCGCGCATCCGGACCCGGCGACGGGGATCCCGCATCGGGATCGTCGCCGCCTCCTTCGGTGTACCCCGAGCCGCCCGCGGGCGAGCGCGGAGACCGGGTCCCGGCCGCTCCCGACCACTTCGTACCGCGCTGGCAGGAGTTCGCCGACGCGGTATGGCTCGCCGCGCACTGGAGCCGGTACGGCGGCCCCGGTGGCCCGGCCCAGGACACCGCCGCCCCGGCCGCGGAAGCGGAAACCGTACGCCCGCAGGACGCCGAGACCGAACGGCCTTCCCGGCCGACGGTGGTCGACGACGCACTCCTCGGCCGGCCCGCTGCCGACGACGCGTTCCTCGGCCGGCCCGCAGCCGGCGAAGAGGACGCTGCCCCCGAGCCCCGGCCGGGCGGCCGCACTCCCGCCTCGATCCCTGCCGCCGACCGGGCCGTCTCCCGGGCCGCCGGCCGTTTCTTACCCCACCCCGAAGGCCGCTTCACCCTGCATCTCGGGCCGCCGCTGCTGCCCCGGGCCGAACCCGACCCCTCCGGCCCCGGCCGTGTCACGGCCCTGCTCGCGCGCGCCCTGCACCACCTGGCCCGCCGTGTCCCGTCCCGCAGCAGCCTGGAGCTGGACGAGGAGACCACCGCCGAACAGGGCCTCGCCGACGGACTGTGGATGCCGTTCCTGCGGCCCGCCCGGGTCTCCGCCTTCGACCTGGTGCTGCTGCTCGACCAGGCGCCCACGATGCGGATCTGGGAGGAGAGCGCCGCGCGCCTCGCCCGCGCCGCCGAGCACAGCGGTGCCTTCCGCAGTGTGCGCACGATCCGGGCGACCGTGCCGCGCACCGGCACCGCCACCCTGCGCTGGCCCACGGGCCGGGCCGTCGCCGACCCGGCCGAACTGCTCGACGGCCGGGGCAGCCGGATCTTCCTCGTCGTCACCGACGGACTCGCCCACGGCTGGGCCGCCACCGCCGCCGACGAACTCCTCGGCCGCCTCGCCCACGCCGGCCCCACCGCCCTCGTCCACCTGCTGCCGCCGCATCTGCGCCACCGGTCCTCGCTCTACCCGTACCCGGCCGTCCTGGAGGCCGGAGGCTTCGGAGCCCCCAACGACGGCCTCGGGCACTGGGCGCCGCCCGGCGGCCCCGATCCGATGCGGCCGCTGCCCGAGGCGGGCGACGGGTCCGTCGCCGTTCCGGTGCTCTCCCTGAAGCCCGCCTCCCTCGCCGCCTGGTCCGACCTGGTCACCGGCGGGCGCGGCGTTCGGCGTTCCCTGCCCGTGGTGCTGGCGGGCGCACTGAGCAAGGGCGCGCCCGCCCCCGGTCTGCGCGCCCCGCGTCTCCCGCGTGCCGCCACCGCCGCCGTACGGCGCTTCTTCAGCCTCGCCACCCCCTCCGCCCGCCGGCTCGCTACCCAACTGGCCGCCGTTCCCTTCGACTTCGACCTCGTCGAGGAGCTGCGCAGGCGGGTCATGCCGGAGACCGGCCCCGATCACCTCGCCGAGATCCTCATGGGCGGGCTGATCGACTGGGAGGGCGGGGAGGAGGGGCGTCCCGAGTTCGCCGAGGGCGTCCGCGAGGCGCTGCTCGCGACCACCACCCGCAGTCAACTCGCCCGCACCGTCAGTGTGGTGGGCGAGCTGCCCGCCGCGGGGGAGCGGGGTGTCGCCCTGCGCGCCGCGCTGCACGACCCGCTGCGGACCAGGCTGCCCGACCCCGCCCAACCCGGCTGGGCGCGCAGTGAACTGGCCGTGATGCGAGCCCTGTCGGGGCCCTACTCCGAGCGGGCCAAACGCATCGAACCGAATCTGTCCAGGTACGTGCCCGCCGCGGCCCCGCAAGGGGAGGACACCGCGTCCGCACATCCACCCCCACAGGTGAATAACCCGGGCGATACGACTCCATCCAGCCCAGCGGACAGTGACCCGAGTTCGGATATTTCCGATCTGACTGGAGAATCCGCGCCGTCTCCGACGGCCGGCGCGCACCGACAACAGACCCCGGAGGCAGAGCCGCTCATGCAGAGCACCACGACCGCAACGCCGGCCCTACTGGTGAACGTCCCCATGCGTAACACCTCGTTCGTCGGCCGTCAGGCGCTGCTGAGGGCCGTGGAGGAGCAGCTCGCCGCCCAGGACACCGCGGCCGTGCTGCCCAACGCCCTGCACGGCCTCGGTGGCGTCGGCAAGTCCCAGCTGGCGCTGGAGTACATCTACACCCACCAGCGTGACTACCGGATCATCTGCTGGATCCCCGCCGAGCGCGAGAGCCTCATCCTGGCCGCGCTGTCCTCGCTCGCCTCGCAGCTGGGCGTCGCCCCGGCCGGCCAGGACAGCCTGGGCGCCGCCGCGGCCAACACCGCCGTGCCCGCCGTACTGGAGGCCCTGCGCACCGGGACGCCGTACGACAACTGGCTGCTGGTCTTCGACAATGCCGAGGACATCGAGGCGGTGCGCGGCTACTTCCCGCACAACGGTCCGGGCAAGGTCATCGTCACCTCCCGGAACCGGGGCTGGGAACGGGTGGCCACCTCGCTGCCGGTGAACGTCTTCGAGCGCGACGAGTCCGTCGAACTGCTCCAGAAGCGCGCCAAGGACCTGCCCCGGGAGGACGCCGACCGCCTCGCCGAAGCGCTCGGCGACCTGCCGCTCGCCGTGGAGCAGGCGGGCGCCTGGCTCGGTGTCACCGGCATGGAGGTCGACGAGTACCTCGACCTGCTCGCCCAGCGCAGTCCGGAGATCCTGGAGATCGAGCAGAGCCCCGACTACCCCGTCTCCGTCGCCGCCGCCTGGGACATCTCCCTGGAGCGCATCAGGGAGAACAACCCGGGCGCCCGGCAGCTGCTCGACATCTGCGCCAGCATGGCCCCCGAGCCCATCCCGCGGTCGATCCTGCGCAGCAGCCGGGGCGTCAACATCACGCCGCAGGTCGACCCGATGCTGCGCGAGCCGATCAAACTGAACCGGGCCATCCGCGACCTGAGCCAGTTCTCCCTGATCAAGGTCGACCCGCGCGCCGGCACCCTGCAGATGCACCGGCTGCTCCAGACCGTGCTCCTCGCCAAGCTGAGTGAGGAGGAGCGCGAGAGGATGCGGGACGCCGCGCACCAGCTGCTGTCCGCCGCCAACCGGGGACCCTACGGCTCCTCCCAGGAATGGCGCGACTATCAGGCGCTGCTGCCCCACGTCCTCGCCTCCCAGGCGGTGACCAGCACCGACCCCTATGTGCGCGACCTGGTCTACGACACCATGTGGTTCCTCTACTACTGGGGCGACCACGAGGGCGCCGGGGCCTTCGGCCGGCAGGCGTGGAGCGCCTGGCTCGCCGCCTCGGGCGAGGAGGACATCTATGTCATCCGCATGACCAAGGGTTTCGCGTTCCTGCTGCGCCAGGTGGGTCAGATCGCCGAGTCGATCCCGCTGACCGAGAAGGCGCTGGAGGTCTCACGCCGGGTGCAGGTCGAGCCCGAGGAACTCATCGACTCCCTGTGCGAGATGTCCGACGCCCGTCGCTACCAGGGCCGGTTCCAGGAGGCACAGGACCTGGGCAAGGAGGCCACCGAACTGGCCCGTTCGCTGTTCGGTCCCGAGGACCAGGCTGCCCTGCGGGGCGCTCACAGCTGGGGTGTGGACCTCCGGCTGTGTGGGCAGTTCAGGGATGCGTTGACGCTGGACCAGGAGACCGCCCGCCAGCGTGACGTCCTGTTCGGCGATGCCAGTTTCTTCACGCTCAACACCCTCCACTGTGTCGGCATCGACACGCGGGAGGCGGGCTGGTACCCCAAGGCGCGCGAATTGCAGGAGGACGTCTACCGGCGGGCGCTCACCGCACTCGGCGAGAAGCACCCCCTGACCCTGCGCATCGCCCGTGACCTCGGAGTCTGCCGCCGCCGGGACGGAGACCTCTCCGAGGGCGCCAAGCTCGCCGAGGAGACGCTGCGCCACTTCAAGTCCCGCTACGGCGACGAGCACCTCGACTCGCTGACCACGGCGACCAACGTCTGCGTCGACCGGCGGCTGGCCGGAGATCTGGAGGGCTCGTACCGGCTCGCGCAGTCCACCGTGGCCCGGCTGGTGCGGCGCCTCGGCGAGAACCACGCCCACACCCTGGTGACCAGGGCTAACCTGGCCGCCACCGAGCGGGCGCAGGGTTGCCTCGACACCGCGCAGGAGGTGGAGGACGACGTGGCGCGCCGACTGAGCGACACGATCGGGGCGCAGCACGTCATCACCCTCACCGTGGGCATCGGCCAGGCGAACACCGCCTACTCCCGGCTCGACTTCGAGCGGGCACACGCGATCGACTCCGCCAACCTGCCGCTGCTGACCGAGGTGGCGGGCGGGGACCATCCGCTCACCCTCTCCTGCACCTCCAACCTCGCCCTCGATCTGCGCGGCCTCGGGCGCGGTGACGAGGCGGACGTGCTCCAGCGCAAGGCGGTGGAGGGCTTCGCCCAAGTGCTGCGCACCGACCACCCCTGGCTCCAGGCCGCCCGTCAGCGCCGCCGCATCGAATGCGACATCGCCCCCATGCCCCTGTGACGACCGGCGGACGGACAGGGCCCGCCGCCCCGGGACGCTCCCGGGCGACGGGCCTCCTCTGTTTGCCCTGCTCCAACTTTCTTGTGAAACTGGTGAGTTGACATCACAAGGGGCAGTCGTGTCACGGGGGGGCGCATGACGGCGGTCGTCTTCGTCCATGGGACCGGCGTCCGCGAGCCGGGCTTCTCCGCGCTGGTGGAGCGGGTGACGGCCGGACTGGCCGCACAGCGCGACGGACTTCACGTCGTGCCCTACGCCTGGGGAGCGGCACACGGTGCCACGCTCGTGGTCGGCGGGGCGAGTCTGCCGCCCCGGTCCGGCACCACACGCGGTCTCGGTGAAGGCCCGGCGGGGCCGGCACCCGGCGACGACACGGCCGCGGCATGGGCCGCCCTCTACGCCGACCCGTACGCCGAACTGGCCCTGGCCGCCGCCGGATCCGGCCCGGCCGTAGAACGCCCGCCCGGCTCCGAGCCCCCGCACCAGCGCATCCGGGCGCTGCTCACCGCACTCGCGGCCCAAGGGGACGCACCCGCCGCCGAGCTGGGCCCCGGGCTGGCCCGGGCCGCCACCGACCTGGCCGCCCACCCCCTGCTCGGACCCGCCGCCGACGCCCTCGACCCGGCGGACCTCGCCGCTCTCGCAGCCCGCTCCCTGACCGCCCGCCTCATCGCCGACGCCCTCCACGCCGACTCCCCACTCGTTCCGGTCGGCCGGACCCGCGACGCCGTCACCGGCCGGATCGCCGAGACCCTCGGCGCACCGCCCCTCGGGACGGAGCGAGGGCTGCGTTCCCACCTGCTGCGGACGGCCGGAGCGGTCGCCTCCCGCGCCGTCGAGCGCCGCCGGCGCGCCCTCACCGAAGCCGCCCACCCCGCCGCCGGAGACATCCTGCGCTACCTGAGCCGCGGGGCCGCCTTCCGCGACGGCCTGCGCGCCCTCGTCGCAGGCCTGGAGCCGCCCGTCGCCGTGGTCGGGCACAGCCTCGGCGGCATCATCGCCCTCGACACGCTGATCTCCGCACCGCTGCCCCAGGTCGGGCTCCTGGTCACGGCCGGCTCCCAGGGACCCTTCCTCTACGAGTCGGGCTCCCTGCCGTCCCTCGAACACCCCGCGCCCCTGCCGCCGTACGTCCCCGCCTGGCTGAACCTGTACGACCCGCGCGACCTCCTCGGCTATCTCGGCGCGGGACTCTTCCCGGGCCGCGTCACCGATGTCGCCGTCGACAGCGGCCAGCCGTTCCCCGCCGCGCACAGCGCCTACTGGACGAACCCCGCCGTGTACCGCCACATCGTGGAGCACCTGCCGTGAGCGGCCCGACGCCGTCCGTCGACCCCGCCCGGGTGCACGCCCTCGTCGTCGGGATCGAGGCGTACGAGGCCGGGGACGCCTGGCGGCTGCCCGGGCCCGCCCGGGACGCCGTACGGTTCTGGCGGCTGCTGCGGGACGCCGGGGTGCCGGAGGACCGACTGCGGCTGCACCTGGCCCCGTTGCCGCCGTACGAACCGCCCCTCCCGTACGGGCGGGCGGACCGGGCGACCCTGCGCCGGGTCCTGGTCCGTGAACTGTCCCGAGCCCAGGGCGACATGCTGTGGGTGTGGTGGGGCGGCCACGGCGTGCTCGACCGGGCCGGGCGGCTGCGGCTGTTCTGCGCGGACGCGGGCGTCGACGACAAGGTGGGCATCGACCTGGACTCCGCGCTCGCCCGGTACGCGGGGGACGCCGTGCCCGGTCTGCGCGAGCAGATGTGGATCGTGGACGCCTGCGAGACGTTCGAGGAGGACCTCGCCTTCCAGGAGGCGCTGCCCGCCGACGCCCTGCCCGTGGGCCGGCCCGGTCATGCGCACCGGCAGACCGTTCTGCGCGCCGCCGGGCGGGGCAGGGCGGCGGCCAACGACCCCGTCCGTGCGACGGGCCTGTTCTCCGACGTCCTGCTCGGTCTGCTGGCCGACCGGGCGGCCGTTCTGCCCGCGCCACCCGATCCGGAGGAACTGTTTCCGGCCGTTCGGGCGCGCATCGCGGCCCTCAGGGAAGAGGGCCGTACTCTTCAGCACCCCGAGATCCGGCTCCAGGGCGCCGACCGCACCGAGACCCTGCCCCCGGCCGGACCGCCCGCAGCGCCGCGTCCCCTCTCGGCGTTGCAGCGGGCGGTGGAGGCCCTGCTCGCCTACCCCCTGATGACCGACCCCGGCGAACGGCAGACGGTCGTCGCCGCGCTGAACCCCCGTGTCACAGCCGTCCTGCGCCGTCACAGCAGGGCGCGCACCGATGTCGTCAACATCCTCGGCGGGCTCGCCCGGCGGAACCCGGAGGCGCTGTGGGACCTGTTCGACGCCGTGGTGTCCGTCGACGACGATCCGGAACTGAAGGACGAACTCGCTGCCGCGCTGGCCGCGTTGGCGCCCTCGACGGCGCCTGGGCGTGATCGGCGATGATCAGTGGCGTGATCGTACGGTTTTCGCCCCGGGGGGTAATGGCCATGATGGAAAGACACGGGGCATCGCGTGCCACCGTGCGAGAAGGGGGAGCATCTTGGACCAGCCGCCCGCTCTGCAGCATGCCGGAGCCGCCGCACCTGAACCGGTCGTCGCCGCTGCCGAGACCGATGTCTGGGAATCCGATCTGGCGGACCTCGCGGCGCTGCCCCTGAGCGCCGTGGACGGTCTTCCCGCCCTGCCCCCCACCACGCGCCTGCTGACCGAGGTGCTGCGCGCCCGCAGCAGCATGAGGAGCGGCGAGGGGCCGGGCGGCGCCCGAGCCGACTAGTGCCGCGGCACTAGCTGCCGACCGTCCCGACGGCAGAGCCCCGGTGCGACACCCGCACGCGCACCGGGGTCCCCGCATGTCCGCCAACCCGACCGGAGGTCCGCGACGATGACCAGCGAGCAGCACCTCGCCCCCTTCCGCATGCCGGACCGGCTCTTCGCGGAGCTGGCCGCCGGAGGTGGCTCGGCAGCGGCCGTCGCCTTCCTCGAACGAGCCGAACGCGCACGTCGGTTGCTGCTCCTGCGCACCCTCCTCGGCCACCTCGACGCCCTGCCCACCCCCCTCACCCCGGTCGCCGAAGCCTGGCGGGTGCTCAAGGACGCGGCCGAGAAGTCGCCCGAGCCGGTCGAACGCCTGCTGCTGGCCCCGCCGACCGGCGGCTGGATCTCCCACATGCTGCGCCGGGTCCACGGCACGGCCATCGGACCGCCGCTGTGGGCGGAGACGGGCCACCTGAGCGCGCTGGCCCTCTCGGCGGCCCTGCACGCGGGCACGGAGACGGCCTTCGACGTTCCCCTCACCGACGGGCGGTTGCCCCTGCCCGGACTCGGCATGGTCCGGCTCCCCGGCGCGCAGCAGGGTCTGACGGTCGGCCGGGCCACGACGGCCGGGGGAGAGCTGACGGTCGCCGGGCCCGGCCGCGCGACCGGCCCGGTGCGGGTGGCCTGCCGTCCGCTGACCCGGCGTGCCGGCGCCGACGGGGGCACCTGGCTCCCGCTGCGCACCCTCACCCACACCGGCCCCGACGGCACCGCCCCGGTCACCGTCGTACTCGAAGACCTCGACCCCTACCGCGATCTCGACGACCACCTGCCCCCGGCCCGGCTGGACGAGGACGAAGCACAGGAGTGGCAGCGGCTGTTCGGCGAGGCAGCGCGGATCCTCGCGAGCCCGGGCACGCCGGGCCCCGGGCGGGTCGACCCCGCCATGATCCGGGCGATCGTGCCCTTCGGACGTACCGGCGTCAGCCCGCCCCCGCGGTCCTTCGTCCAGGTATCGGCCTCCAGCGGCGACTCCTTCGGCGGCATGCTCATCGTCCGCCCGGCCTCCCCGCTCGCGCTCGCCGAGACCCTGGTGCACGAGCTCCAGCACAGCAAGCTGGCCGCCCTCCTGCACCTGTTCCCGCTGCTGGAGGACGACCGGGCCGAGCGCTACTACGCCCCCTGGCGCACCGACCCCCGCCATCTCACCGGCCTGCTGCACGGCGCGTACGCCTTCACCGGCGTCGCGGGCTTCTGGCGGGACCGGCTGGCCGGTGCGGAGAGCGCCGAGGCGGTCGAGCGCGCCGGCTACTTCTTCGCCCTGCGCCGCCTGCAGAGCCGCCTCGCCGTGCGCACCCTGCTGACCAGCGGCCGTCTGACGGTCCAGGGCCGCGCCCTCGTGTCGGGGCTCGCCCGCACCCTGGACGGCTGGCTGCGGGAGGAGGTCCCTCCGGCCGGACTGGCCCGGGCCCGCACGGCCGCCGCCCTGCACCGCACCGAGTGGCGGCTGCGCAACGTGGTGCCCGCCCCGGCCGCCGCACCGTCGGACCTCCGCTTCCGCCCCGACCGCACCTCCTGGCCGGATGTGCGCACCCACGCCTTCGCCGCCCGTCCCGCAGCCCCGCGCACCGCCGACGAGCACCTCGCCGCCGGGGACGCCGCCGCCGCCCTCGTCCGGTACGCCGACGTCCTGGCCGACGCCCCGGCCCAACCGCACGCGCTCGCGGGCTGGATCGTCGCCCGGACGTTCCTCGAACCGGGGCGGGCCGCCCGCCGGATGCTGGCCCGGCCGGAGGAACTGCTGGAGCCGTCGCCCCGGGTGTGAGCCCGCCCTGTCGCCCTTGCCGTCGGCGCGACGAGAACCAGGGGGCACGGAAACGGGCGAGGAGCGCGTCAATACGCCCGTCGGTGGTCAGGATGGAGGCATGGCATACCACGTCCACTCCGAGGCCGGGCGGCTGCGCCGCGTCATCCTGCACCGGCCCGATCTCGAGCTCAAGAGGCTCACCCCCAGCAACAAGACCTCGCTGCTCTTCGACGACGTGCTGTGGGTGCGCAGGGCCCGCGCCGAGCACGACGGGTTCGCCGATGTGCTGCGCGACCGCGGTGTCGCCGTCCACCTCTTCGGTGACCTGCTGGCCGAGACGCTCGAGGTCCCGGCGGCCAGATCCCTCGTCCTGGAGCGGGTCTTCGACGAGAAGGAGTACGGCCCGCTGGCCACCGATCCGCTCAGAGCCGCCTTCGAGAACCTGACCGGCCGGGAACTGGCCGAGGTCCTGGTCGGCGGCATGACGAAACGCGAGTTCCTCGATGTCCACCCGGAGCCGACCTCCGTGCGCTTCCACGTCATGGAGCTGGACGACTTCCTGCTGGGCCCGCTGCCGAACCATCTCTTCACCCGCGACACCTCCGCCTGGATCTACGACGGCGTGTCCATCAACGCCATGCGCTGGCCCGCCCGGCAGCGCGAGACCGTGCACTTCGAGGCGATCTACCGGCACCACCCGCTGTTCCGCGACGAGACGTTCCACGAGTGGTCGAAGGGGCAGACCGACTACCCGTCCACCATCGAGGGCGGGGACGTGCTGGTCATCGGCAACGGGGCGGTGCTCATCGGCATGAGCGAGCGCACCACCCCGCAGGCGGTGGAGATGCTCGCGCACAAGCTGTTCGCCGCCGGGTCCGCCGAGACGATCGTGGCCCTCGACATGCCCAAGCGGCGTGCCTTCATGCATCTCGACACCGTGATGACGATGGTCGACGGCGACACCTTCACCCAGTACGCGGGCCTCGGCATGCTCCGCTCGTACACCATCGAACCGGGCGTGGGTGAGAAGGAGCTGAAGGTCACCGATCATCCGCCGGAGCACATGCACCGTGCGATCGCCGCCGCCCTCGGCCTGAACCAGATCCGTGTGCTGACCGCCACCCAGGACGTGCACGCGGCCGAACGCGAGCAGTGGGACGACGGCTGCAACGTCCTCGCCGTCGAACCCGGGGTCGTGGTCGCCTACGAGCGGAACTCCACCACCAACACCCACCTGCGCAAACAGGGCATCGAGGTGATAGAGATCCCGGGCAGCGAGCTGGGCCGGGGGAGGGGCGGGCCGCGGTGCATGAGCTGCCCGGTCGAACGGGATCCGGTGTAGGGGCCGCTGAGGATCGTGGACGCGCCAGGCCCTGTATAGGCATGCTGTATTTCGTATAGTATTCCAGAAGTCTGTGTCCCCCGTATCCCTGGAGCGCCCTCATGGCGACTGTCCCGACCGCCCTCGCCGGCCGCCACCTCATCAAGGAGCTGGACCTCACCGAGGCGGAGTTCCGCGGCCTGGTCGAGCTGGCCGCCGAGCTGAAGGCCGCCAAGAAGGCCGGGGCCGAGACCCAGCACCTCCGGGGCCGGAACATCGCGCTGATCTTCGAGAAGACCTCCACCCGCACCCGCTGCGCGTTCGAGGTCGCGGCCGCCGACCAGGGTGCCTCGACCACCTACCTCGACCCCTCCGGCTCACAGATCGGGCACAAGGAGTCGGTCAAGGACACCGCGCGGGTGCTGGGCCGGATGTACGACGCGATCGAGTACCGGGGCGACAGCCAGCGGAAGGTGGAGGAGCTGGCGGCGCACGCCGGTGTCCCCGTCTACAACGGGCTCACCGACGACTGGCACCCCACCCAGATGCTCGCCGACGTACTGACCATGACCGAGCACTGCGCCAAGCCGCTGACCGAGGTCGCCTTCGCCTACCTGGGCGACGCCCGCTTCAACATGGGCAACTCCTACCTCGTCACCGGCGCCCTGCTCGGCATGGACGTACGGCTCGTCGCGCCGAAGGAGTACTGGCCGGCCGAGGACGTCGTCGACCGGGCCCACGCGCTCGCCGGGGCCAGCGGCGCCCGCATCACGCTCACCGAGACGGTGGACGAGGGCGTCCGGGGCGCCGACTTCGTCGCGACGGACGTCTGGGTCTCCATGGGGGAGCCGAAGGAGGTCTGGGCCGAGCGCATCACCGCACTCGCCCCGTACGCCGTGACCATGGACGTCCTGCGCGCCACCGGGAACCCCGACGTGAAGTTCCTGCACTGCCTGCCCGCCTTCCACGATCTCGGCACCAAGGTCGGCCTGGAGGTCCACGCCGCGCACGGCCTGGAGTACCTGGAGGTCTCCGACGAGGTCTTCGAGTCGGCCCACTCGGTCGTCTTCGACGAGGCGGAGAACCGGATGCACACCATCAAGGCGGTCATGGTGGCAACCCTCGCCTGACCAGGCCTTACGCCGACCTTCGGCCCGTCGCCCGCACCGCGGCCCCGTCGGCCGGGAGCGTCCCGTGACCGCGCTGCCGGCGCCCGGACTCCCGGCTCGTCACGGTCATGCCGAAGGACGCCGCTGAGCCGGTATCGCGGGCAGTCTGAACCAGACCGCCTTGCCGGACTCGGTCGGCCGGTGCCCGCAGGAGGAACTCAGGGCGCGGATCAGCAGCAGCCCGCGCCCGTGCTCCTGCCAGGGGTCGGGCGGCCCGCCGCCCGGGCGGGTGAGGTCGCCGGGCGGGGCCGGGTCGGTGTCGTGCACCTCGACCTGGCAGCCCGACGGCATCAGCTCCACGACCAGCTCTATCGGCGTCTCGCCCGTGGTGTGCTCCACGGCGTTGGCCACCAGCTCCGCCGTGAGCAGCTCCGCGGTGTCGCAGTCCGCCCCGTGCTCCAGCTCGGCCAGCGCCGTACGGACCAGGGCACGGGCCACGGGCACCGCCGCCGCGGTGTGCGGCAGCGCGATGCGCCAGGAGGCGGGGGCTGAGTGGAGTTCGTACAAGGCGGGTCCGTTCATGGAGCAGGACATCCTGCTTTCAACCTGATGAATGGTACGGCGCCGCTTCTCCGAGGTGTCCGAGGGGCACCGCCGGGGGCGCCTTCGCCCCCATGCTGGACGGCTTACCCAGGTGAACGCGGTGCCGCGCACCGCTGCTCCCGCCGTTACGCCGGTGTGGGCGATCTGTGACGGATGTAACCGGCCCAGGTCGCACCCGGGCCCCTCCCAGAAGTCCTACCCGGGCGGTCTATCGCGCACTCATGACGACAGTCACGGATGAGTGATAGCTTCGAGGGGTAGAGCTCAGTGAGGCAGTGCCCGCCCGAGGAGGCCGCACGTCATGAGTCCCTTCACCGGCTCCGCCGCCCGCACACCCGGCTGGGAGCATCTGCGCGTCGGCGTCGCCGACGGCGTCGCGACCCTCACCCTGAGCCGTCCCGAGAAGCTCAACGCGCTCACCTTCGGCGCCTACGCCGACCTGCGCGACCTGCTCGCGGAGCTGTCCCGGGAGCGGTCGGTACGGGCCCTGGTGCTGGCCGGCGAGGGCCGCGGCTTCTGCTCCGGCGGCGACGTCGACGAGATCATCGGTGCGACCCTCGGCATGGACGCCGCCCAGCTCCTGGACTTCAACCGGATGACCGGCCAGGTGGTCCGGGCGATCCGGGAGTGCCCGTTCCCCGTGATCGCGTCGCTGCACGGCGTGGCGGCGGGCGCCGGAGCGGTCCTCGCCCTGGCCGCGGACTTCCGCATCGCCGACCCCACCGCCCGCTTCGCCTTCCTCTTCACCCGCGTCGGCCTCTCCGGCGGCGACATGGGCGCGGCCTACCTGCTGCCCCGGGTCGTCGGCCTGGGTCATGCGACCCGTCTGCTGATGCTGGGCGACCCGGTCCGGGCCACCGAGGCGGAGCGCATCGGCCTGATCAGCGAACTGACGGAGGAGGGCCGGGCGGACGAGACGTCGCAGCAACTGGCCCACCGCCTGGCCCAGGGTCCGGCCCTGGCGCACGCCCAGACGAAGGCCCTCCTCACGGCGGAGCTGGACATGCCGCTCGCGGCTTCGGTGGAACTCGACGCCTCGACACAGGCACTCCTGATGAACGGAGCGGACTACGCGGAGTTCCACGCGGCGTTCACGGAGAAGCGCCCTCCCAAGTGGAGCGGGCGGTGAGTGCGTCGCCCCCAGGGGCGCGGGGCTGTGCCGAGGTGCGGCTCCGCCGCGGGGCGCGACAAGCCCCCACGCACCCGCGGCAGCCCCACGACCAGAGCCACCCCCTGCGTGTGGCGATCATCGGCGGCGGCCCCGGGGGCCTCTACACCGCCGCCCTCCTCAAGCGCCTCGACCCCGCCCGCGACATCACCGTCTGGGAACGCAACCCCCCGGACAGCACCTTCGGCTTCGGCGTGGTCCTCTCCGACGAGACGCTCGGCGGCATAGAACACGCCGACCCCCAGGTCCACGAGGCCCTCCAGCAGCACTTCACCCGCTGGGACGACATCGACATCGTCCACCGCGACACCCGCCACACCTCCCAGGGACACGGCTTCGCCGCCCTGGGCCGCCAACGCCTCCTGGAGATCCTCCACGCCCGCTGCCGCGCACTCGGCGTCGACCTCCGCTTCCGCACCGAGGCCCCTGACGACCTCACCCGGACCCACGACCTGGTCATCGCCGCGGACGGCATCCACAGCACCACCCGCGAGACCCGCGCGGACGTCTTCCGCCCCCGGGTGACGACCCACCGCTGCCGCTACATCTGGCTCGCCGCCGACTTCCCCTTCGACTCCTTCCGCTTCGAGATCGCCGAGACCGAGCACGGCGTGATGCAGCTCCACGGCTACCCCTACGCCCCCGACGCGTCGACGGTGATCGTCGAGATGCGCGAAGAGGTCTGGCGCGCGGCCGGTTTCGACGTGCTCGCCGAAGCGGAGTCGATCGAGCGCTGCGCCAAGATCTTCGCGGCGGCGCTCCACGGCCGTCCCCTGAAGTCGAACAACTCCACGTGGACGACGTTCCGCACGGTCGTCAACGACCGTTGGTCGCACGGCAACGTCGTCCTCCTCGGGGACGCCGCCCACACGGCCCACTTCTCCATCGGCTCCGGCACCAAGCTCGCCGTCGAGGACGCTCTCGCCCTGGCCGCCTGTCTGGAGGAACGGGACTCGCTGCCCGAAGCCCTCGCCGCCTACGAGGCGGAGCGGCGTCCCGTCGTCGCCTCCACGCAGCGCGCGGCCCGGGCCAGCCTGGAGTGGTTCGAGAACCTCGGCCTGTACCTGGACCAGCCGCCCCGCCAGTTCGCCTTCAACCTGCTCACCCGCAGCCGCCGCGTCACGCACGACAACCTGCGGCTGCGCGACGCGCACTTCACGGAGTCGGTGGAGCGCGAGTTCGGCTGCCCGCCCGGTACGCCCCCGATGTTCACGCCGTTCCGGCTGCGTGGTGTGACCCTGCGCAACCGGGTCGTCGTCTCGCCCATGGACATGTACTCGGCGGCCGACGGCGTCCCCGGCGACTTCCACCTCGTCCACCTCGGCGCGCGGGCGCTGGGCGGGGCCGGGCTGGTGATGACCGAGATGGTGTGCGTCAGCGAGGAGGGCCGGATCACCCCCGGCTGCGCCGGCCTCTACACCGGCCGGCAGGGCGAGGCCTGGAAGCGCGTCACCGATTTCGTGCACGCCCAGGCCCCCGGCACCGCGATCGGCGTGCAGCTCGGCCACAGCGGACGCAAGGGCTCCACGAAACTGATGTGGGAGGGCATGGACGAGCCGCTGGAGGAGGGCGACTGGCCGCTCGTGGCCCCCTCGGCACTCCCGTACAAGGGGTTCAGCCAGACTCCGCGCGAGTTGTCCCGCGCCCAACTCACCGACGTTCGCGAGCAGTTCACGGCCTCGGCCGTCCGCGCCGCCCGGGCCGGCTTCGACCTGCTCGAACTGCACTGCGCGCACGGCTACCTGCTGTCCGGGTTCCTCTCCCCCCTGACCAACCGGCGCACCGACGCCTACGGCGGCTCCCTGGAGAAACGGCTCCGCTTCCCGCTGGAGGTCTTCGACGCCGTGCGGAACGTGTGGCCGGGGGAGCGGCCCATGACCGTCCGGATCTCCGCCACCGACTGGGCAGAGGGCGGGACGACCGCCGAGGACGCCGTCGAGATCGCCCGGGCCTTCGCCGCGCACGGCGCCGACGCGATCGACGTGTCGACGGGCCAGGTCGTGGCGGACGAGCGGCCGGAGTTCGGACGGTCGTACCAGACGCCCTTCGCGGACCGGATCCGTCACGCGACCGGCATCCCGGTGATCGCCGTCGGTGCGATCTCGTCCTGGGACGACGTCAACTCCCTGATCCTCGCGGGCCGTACCGACCTCTGCGCCCTCGCCCGCCCTCACCTCTACGACCCGCACTGGACCCTGCACGCGGCGGCCGAGCAGGGCTACACCGGCCCGGGCGCGACCTGGCCGGCCCCGTACCGCGCGGGCAGCCGCCGCCCCCGGACGGGTCGTGCGGACGTCCCGAAACCGCGGCTGAGTCTCCAGAACCGCCGCGCGCAGGGCGGTCAGGGACCCGGGGCACGGCCCTGACCCTGGACGGCGTGGACCTGGTTCGAAGCCTTCAGGCCGCGACTGGAGGCTGTGGAGGACTCGCCGGCCGGGGCCGCGGCCTGAGCCTCGGGATGCCGTCCGCCTCAGACCGGGTACGCGTGGGTCTGCGTCGCCTTCACCGTCGCCCAGACCTCCGCGCCCGGGTGGAGGCCGAGCTCGGCCGCGGCGACCGTCGTGAGGTCGGCGGCGAGAGGGAGTTCACCGGTGAGGTCGGCCCGGATCTGGTCGCCGTGGGTCTCCAGACCGGCCACCTCGCAGCGCCACAGGTTGCGCGCGCTGGAGCCGGTGGGCCGGTCGCGGTGGAGGGTGACCGCGCTGGGCGGGAACGCCACGAAGACCGGGCCGGACAGGACCTCCGTGGTGGTGAGGGGCGGTCCGTCGGCGAGTCGGACGGTGTGGCCGTCGGCCTCGCCCCGGTAGAGGTTCAGGCCGACCAGCTGCGCGATGTAGTCCGTACGGGGATGGCGGGCGATGCCGGCCGGGCTGCCCTCCTGGACGACCCGGCCGTGCTCCACGACCACCAGCCGGTCGGCCAGCACCATGGCGTCGAGCGGATCGTGGGTGACGAGCACGGCGACCGCCTCGAAGTCGGCCAGATGGCGCCGGAGCTGGGCGCGGACCTCCAGGCGGGTGCGGGCGTCCAGCGCGGCCAGCGGCTCGTCGAGCAGCAGCATCCGGGGGCGGGTCGCCAGGGCACGGGCGAGGGCGACGCGCTGGGCCTGGCCGCCGGAGAGCCTGCGCGGCTTGGCGCCGGTGTGCGCCGCCAGGCCCAGGCGGGCGAGCCACTCGGCGGCCTGCGCCCGGGCCTCCGCCTTGGTGGCGCCCTGGCAGCGGGGGCCGAAGGCGACGTTGTCGAGGGCCGAGAGGTGGGGGAAGAGCAGGTAGTCCTGGAAGACGACACCGACGGGACGGGCCTCCGGCGGCGTACGGTCCAGCTCCGTGCCGTCCAGCCGCAGATGGCCGCCGGAGAGCGGGGTTAGGCCGGCGAGGGCGCGCAGCGCGGTGGTCTTGCCGGCGCCGTTCGGCCCCAGCAGGGCGACGACCTCGCCGGGCGCGACCGCCAGTGCCACGTCGAGGCGGAAGCCGCCGCGGTCCACGACCAGGCGGGCGTCGAGCCCGTCCGGCGCGGTGCCTGCGTGCGCGTCGTGCTCGTGGGTCTCGGTCATCCGGCGCTCATCCAGCGGTCGCGCAACCCCGCCAGTACCGCGATCGACACCGCCAGCAGCACCAGGCTGAGGGCGATCGCGGCCTCCGGGTCGCTCTGCAGGGCCAGGTAGACGGCCAGGGGCATGGTCTGGGTGCGGCCGGGAAAGTTGCCGGCGAAGGTGATCGTCGCGCCGAACTCGCCGAGCGCCCGTGCCCAGGCGAGGACCGCGCCCGCCGCGATGCCCGGCGCGATCAGGGGCAGCGTGACCCGGCGGAACGCGGTGAAGCGGGACGCACCCAGGGTGGTGGCCGCCTCCTCGTAGCGGGGGTCGGCGGCCCGCAGGGTGCCTTCGACGCTGATGACGAGGAACGGCATCGCCACGAACGCCTCCGCGATCACGACCCCGGCGGTGGTGAAGGGCAGCGTGATCCCGAACCACGCGTCGAGCCACTGCCCGACGATGCCGTTGCGGCCGAGTGCCATCAGCAGCGCCACACCGCCGACGACCGGAGGCAGGACGAGGGGCAGGGTCACGAGGGCGCGTACCAGGCCGCGGCCCGGGAAGTCCACGCGGGCCAGCAGCCAGGCCAGCGGCACGCCGAGGACCAGGCTCACCGCGGTCGCAGCCGTCGCGCAGAGCAGGGACAGCCTGAGGGCCTGCCACACCTCCGCGCTGGTCAGCTGCTCGGGCAGGCTGTGCCACGGGGTCCGTACGAGCAGGGCGATCAGCGGCACGATCAGGAAGGCCAGGCCGATCAGCGCGGGGAGTAGCAGGGGCAGCGGGACGCCGGTCCGGACGCGCCGGCGCCGCGGAGCGCCGCGGGGGGAGTCGGGCATGGTGCCGGGCTTGCCGGCCGGGGAGGTCATGGCGTGAGAAACCCGGCCCCGCTCAGGACCTTCCGGCCCTCGGCGGACCGTACCAGCGCGATGAACGCCGTGGCGGCCTCGGCGTTCCGTGCGTCCTCGAGCAGGGTGATCGGGTAGTCGTTGACGGCGTCGGCGGACTCGGGGAACTCCACGCCCTCCACCTTGTCACCGGCGGCGCGCACATCGGTCTTGTAGACGACGGCGGCGTCGGCCTCCTTCAGCTCGACCTTGGTCAGCGCGGCCTTGACGTCCTGCTCGTACGACACCGGGGTGAGCGTCAGCCTGCTCGCCTCGAGGGCCTTCTGCGCGGCGGTGCCGCACGGCACCTTCTTGTCGCAGAGCACCACCTTCAGGTCCGGTGCGGTGAGGTCCTCGAGGGAGGTGACCTTGTGCGGGTTGCCCGGCAGGGTGGCGATCTCCAGCTCGTTGCGGACGAAGGCCGCGGGCGTGCCCGAGGCGTCTCCGGCGTCCGTGACGATCTTCATCGTCCGGGGGCTGGCCGAGGCGAAGACGTCGGCCGGGGCGCCGCCGGTGATGCTCGCGGCGAGGGAGTCGCTGCCGCCGAAACTGAAGGTGACCTTCGTGCCGGGGTGCTCTTTCTCGAACCGCTCGCCCAGTGTCGTGAAGCTCTCCTGCAGCGAGGCCGCGGCGAACACGGTCACCTCGCCGGAGAGCCTGCCAGGCCCGGAGGAGTCAGGTTTCGCCGGGGAGTCGGAGCCGGACGACGAGCAGGCACTCAGGGTCAGCAGCGCTGCGGCTCCCCCCGCGGCCACCTGGAGCGGGCGGCGGGTCCGCCGCACGGTACGGGTCATCACGGGTCTGCTCCCTCTGCCGGGTATGTGCCGATGATAATGCCGCAGATGCTAGGGGAAGTCCCCCTGTGGGTTCGCATGAGCCGGGGCTGGTATCTCTGGGGGTGGCATGTGCGTTAGTACGGGAGGGTCGGCGGGCCCGTTCTATCCGGTGCGGTGCCGGGGTCCGTGGTGCTCCAGGGCCCAGCGGCCGAGGAGGGCCCCGCCGTAGACGACGTAGCCCACGCCGATGAGCCAGGACTCCACGACGAGAACGACGCCGACCGCTCCGTAGCTGATCGCGTTGGTGACGATGAGCGGGGTGAAGACGAAGTAGGAGAACATGCGCAGGCCGACCAGTCCCGCCATGGTGGCCACCGCCCCGGGGAGCAGATCGCTCCAGCGGACCTGCCCGCCCAGCAGGAAGCGCTGCCCCCACCAGAAGAACAGCACGCCGGACGCCGCGCTCAGCGCGATCCGCTCCGGCCCGGAGGCGAGGCTGCGCGTCTGCACCTCCTGGTACAGGTACGCCGTGACCGCGATCATCCACACCGCCTGCCGCCAGATGCGATGCCACGGGCCCGAGGGCAGGCCCCAGATCCGCTCGTAGCCGTTCTGCACGCTCCCGCCGAACGCGACGCCGAAGACGGCGAGCGCGACCCCGCCGAGCACGCTCGTGGTGCCGATGATCTTGCGCGGGGGGCTGATGATGTCCGTGAGCACCTGCGCGGACCGCCCGGACAGCCCCATGCCGTCGGCCAGCCAGAACGCGAAACCGCCTTGTTCCAGAGGGTCGGCGGCGGCGACCACGATCAGCAGCGGGGCCAGCGTGACCAGCGCGAGCGTGGCGAACCCCATGGCCCGGTGCAGCAACTCCACGTCGCGGCCCTGCCGGACGAGGGTGTGCGCACCGGCCCGCTCCCACCCGCCGCGCACCGAGCGCCCCCACCCCCTCACGGGCGCCGGTCCGCGCGGACGACGGCCGTGCTCGGTGGTGTGGTGACGGTCATCCCTCGGTCCGCCTCCCGCTGCGTGCTCCGTCCGGTCGCGGACATCGTTGACCGTTCCACGGCGGAGCAAACGCGGCAAACCGGGCGGCGCCGGCGGTGGTCAGAGCCCCACGAAGTCCGCCCCCGCGTCCCGCAGCCGCTCGTGCAGCCCCCGGAACACCGCCGACGAGCGGGCCCCCGGCCAGTCCGCCGGAAGCAGTTCGGACGGCAGGCCCGGGTCCGTGTAGGGGAGGTGGCGCCAGGAGTCCAGGGCGAGGAGGTAGTCCCGGTAGGCCTCCTCGGCGGGGGTGTCCTCGCGCTTCTCCCAGCCGTGCAGCACGGGCGCGTGGCGGTCGAGGAACGCCTCGTGCTCCTTGGCGATGGCCGCCAGGTCCCACCATCGCGCGACGGCCTCGGCCGTCGGGGCGAAACCGAGGTGGTCACCGCGGAAGAAGTCGACGTACGCGTCGAGCCGCAGCCGCTGGAGCGTGTGCCGGGTCTCCTCGTACAGCCGCGCGGGCGCGATCCACACACCCGGAGCGGCCGTGCCGAAACCGAGCCCGGCCAGCCGGGAGCGCAGCACGTGCCGCTTCTGCCGCTCCGACTCCGGCACGGAGAACACCGCGAGCACCCAGCCCTCGTCCCCGGGCGGTGCCGAGGCGTAGATGCGGCGGTCACCGTCGTCGAGCAACTGGCGCGCATCCGGGGACAGTTCGTACCCGGCCGCGCCCTGAGCGGTGCGGGCCGGCACGAGCAGTCCGCGTCTCTTGAGCCGCGACACCGAGGAGCGTACGGACGGGGCGTCCACGCCGGCCGCGGCCAGCAGCCGAATCAGTTCGGCCACCGGCACGGGGCCGGGCATGAAGCGCCCGTACGCGCCGTAGAGCGTGACGATGAGAGACCGTGGTGCATGCTGGTCGGACACGTTGATCATCTTAGGTCGTACGGATCAGTCCCGGTCGCCTACCGGTACCCCCGGGGCGCGCAGTCTGAACCGCTGGAGCTTGCCGGTGGCCGTGCGCGGCAGCGCGTCCAGGAAGACGACCTCGCGCGGGCACTTGTACGGCGCCAGCTCGCTCTTCACGAAGGCGCGCAGCGCCGCGGCGTCCCGCCGCGCGCCCTCCTTGAGGACGGCGAAGGCCAGCACGACCTGCCCGCGGGCCTCGTCTGGCCGCCCCACGACCGCCGCCTCCACCACGTCCGGGTGCCGCAGCAGAGCCTCCTCCACCTCGGGGCCGGCGATGTTGTACCCGGCCGAGATGATCATGTCGTCGGCGCGGGCGACATAGCGGAAGTAGCCGTCGGCGTCGCGGACGTAGGTGTCGCCGGTGATGTTCCAGCCGCCGCGCACGTAGTCCCGCTGCCGCGGATCGGCGAGGTAACGGCAGCCGACCGGCCCGCGCACGGCCAGCAGCCCCGGCTGCCCGTCGGGCACGGGCCGGCCCTCCCTGTCCTGCACGCGCGCGTGCCACCCCGGCACGGGAACGCCCGTGGTCCCGGGCCGGATCCGGTCGTCGGCCGCGGAGATGAAGATGTGCAGCAGCTCGGTGGCGCCGATGCCGTTGATGACGCGCAGGCCCGTGCGCTCGTGCCACGCCTGCCAGGTGGCCGCGGGCAGGTTCTCGCCGGCCGAGACGCAGCGCCGCAGGGAGGAGACGTCGTACCCGTCGAGCTCGTCGAGCATCGCCCGGTACGCCGTCGGCGCGGTGAACAGCACGGAGACCCGGTGCCGGGCGATGGCGGGCAGCAGCTGCCGGGCTCCCGCCTGTTCGAGCAGCAGCGCCCTCGCGCCGGCCCGCAGCGGGAAGACCACCAGCCCGCCGAGGCCGAAGGTGAAGCCCAGTGGCGGGCTGCCCGTGAACACGTCGTCCGCGCGGGGCTTGAGGACGTGCCGGGAGAAGGTGTCGGCGATCGCCAGGACGTCCCGGTGGAGGTGCATACAGCCCTTGGGGCGGCCGGTGGTGCCGGAGGTGAAGGCGATCAGTGCCACGTCGTCGGCCGCCGTCGCGACGGCCTCGTACGGTATGCCGGGCGCCGGGCGGTTGAGGAGGTCGTCCGGGGCGTCGCCGCCGTAGGCCGTGATCCGCAGGCCGGGGATCCCGGCCTCGGCGAGGTCGTCGACGGCCCGGATGTCGCACAGGGCGTGCCGCACCCGCGCGATCTCGCACATCGTGCTCAGTTCGTGCGGGCGCTGCTGGGCGAGCACCGTGACCGCCACGGCCCCGGCCTTCAGCACCGCCAGCCAGCAGGCCGCGAGCCAGGGCGTGGTGGGTCCGCGCAGCAGCACCCGGTTGCCGGGGACGACCCCGAGTTCGCCGGTGAGCAGATGGGCCACGCGGTCGACGCGGGCGCGCAGCTCGCCGTACGTCCACGGCACGCCGGTGGCGGTGAGGAACGCCGGGCGGTCGTCGGGCGGGCCGTGCAGCAGTTCGGCGGCGCAGTTGAGCCGTTCGGGGTAGTGCAGCTCCGGCAGATCGAAGCGGAGCTCGGGCCGTTGGCCCGGGGGTGGCAGATGGTCCCGGGCGAAGGTGTCGACGTGGGCCGTGCCCCGTGGATGCATACGGTTCGCCCCCTTGGCGTGGTGGGCTCGCCCCTGGAGCGTATCGTGTTGGTGACGACAGTCAACGGTCCGCGATAGCCTCGGAGTGGCCCAGCCGGAACGCAGGGTGGCGGAGAAGGGACCGGCGATGACCGCATTCTCACTCGAACCGGCACAACTCGCCTGGTGCGCCGCACTGCGCACCCTGGCCGCGGAACGGCTCCGCCCGCTGGCCGGCAAGGGCGAACCGGGGCATGTGAACCGCACCCTGGTCGCCGAACTCGGCAGCCTCGGGCTGCTCGGACGCCTGTTCACCTCGGGTGCGCTCGACCTGTGCCTCATGCGCGAATCCCTCGCCTACGCCTGCACGGAGGCGGAGACGGCCCTGGCCCTCCAGGGCCTGGGCGCCCACCCGGTCCACGCGTACGGCACCCGGGAGCAGCGCGCCCGCTGGCTCCCCCGGGTCACCGCCGGCGCGGCGATCGCGGCCTTCGCGCTGAGCGAGCCGGGGGCGGGCTCGGACGCGGCGGCGCTGGAGCTGCGGGCGGAGCCGGACGCAGCGCGGGGCAACCGGCCATCGGCCGCCACGGCACTCACCGCCACCCCCGAGGGCGTCGCCCGCTGGCGTCTCACCGGCGAGAAGTGCTGGATCTCCAACGCCCCCGAGGCCGACTTCTACACCGTCTTCGCCCGGACCACCCCGGCTGCCGGAGCCCGTGGCGTCACGGCCTTCCTCGTGCCCGCCGACCGGCCGGGCCTGACCGGCCGCGGACTCGACATGCTCTCGCCGCACCCCATCGGCGCGCTCGACTTCGACGCCGTGCCCGTGACGGCCGACGATGTGCTGGGCGAGGTGGACCGCGGCTTCCGGGTCGCCATGGGGACGCTCAACCTGTTCCGGCCCAGCGTCGGCGCGTTCGCGGTCGGCATGGCGCAGGCGGCCCTCGACGCGACCCTCGCCCACACCGCAGGGCGGGACGCCTTCGGGGGGAAGCTGCGGGACCTGCAGGCCGTCTCGCACCAGGTCGCCGAGATGGCCCTGCGCACGGAGGCGGCCCGGCTGATGGTCCACGCGGCGGCGTCGGCGTACGACGCGGACTCCCCGGACGTGCCCCAGCGCTCCGCCATGGCGAAACTGCTCGCCACGGAGACCGCGCAGTACGTCGTCGACACGGCCGTCCAGCTGCACGGCGCGCGGGCCCTGCAACGCGGCCACCTGCTCGAACACCTCTACCGTGAGGTGCGCGCCCCGCGCGTCTACGAAGGGGCCAGCGAGGTGCAACGCGGCATCATCGCCAAGGAGTTGTACGCCCGTCAGGAGGCCCGGTGAACATCGAGCGCGTCAACCCGCCCGGCCTGTCCCCGCCGGCCGGCTTCTCCCACGCCGTCGTGGCCTCCGGGTCACGGGTGGTGTTCCTGGCGGGCCAGACCGCCCTCGACGCCGACGGCAAGGTGGTCGGCCGCACCCTGCCCGAGCAGTTCGGAAAGGCCCTCACCAACCTGCTGGCCGCCCTCTCCGCGGCCGGCGGCACGCCGTCCGACCTGGCCCGCGTCACCGTCTACGCCACGGATGTCCGGGCGTACCGCGCGCACGCGCACGAACTGGGCCTCCTGTGGCGTGAGCTGGCCGGGCGGGACTATCCCGCCATGGCGGTCGTCGAGGTCGTCCGGCTGTGGGACGCGGAGGCGATGGTGGAACTGGACGGCTTCGCGGTCCTGCCGTGACGAGGCCGTCGGGCCGCCGTGGAGCGCCGGTCAGGCCGCCACGGCCAGCACCTGCGCCGTCACCCGGAGCGGCTGCACCACGCGCCCGTCCGGCAGCAGTTCGCCGGTGTCGTCGAAGAGGACCGTCCCGTCGCACAGCAGGCTCCATCCCTGCTCGGGGCGGGCCGCCACGACGTGCGCGGCGGGGGAGTCGGTCGCGGGGCACAGGGGCTGGTGGGCACACATGGCGCACCTCCACGTCGGTAGGGCCGTCCGAAGGGTTCGGACGACTCGTACAGCCAGACCATCCTCCCGTGCCGAACGCGCCGGAACGGCCCGGCGGGAAGCGTGACACGCCCAGGACATTCCCAGGACGGTTCCACGACGGCCGGCGCGGACTCGCCACCGAAGGGGTGAGGGTCACGGGCGCCGGCCCGGACGGCCGGTACGAGTGGAAGCCGCAATTCCACTCCTTTCGGGAGGTTCCCCCCATGCGTGTTCGTCCCCTTCTCGGCGCGGCTGCCGGTGCCGCGCTGCTCCTGCTCACCGGTGCCGGCGCGGCGCCCGCCACCGCGTCCGTCCTCGCCCCGGCCGGCTCGGTGACGGTCGACGCGGTGGGCCGGATCGCCGCCGACGGCACCGTCACCCTGTCCGGCACCTACCGCTGCGTGAGCTCCAGCGGGCCGGTCTTCGTCAGCTCCTCCGTGCGCCAGGGCGTCTCCACGGCCCGTCACGGCATCGGCGGCACCCGGGCCGTGTGCGACGGCGCGGAGCACCGCTGGGTGAACACGGGACGGACCGTGCCCGGCGCACTCGTGGCAGGGGCGGCCCACGTCGAGGCCACCCTCATGGAGCTGCGCACCTTCAGCGGACTGCCGTTGCCCAGCTTCCACGCGGTCCAGGGGCAGGACATCACCCTGACCCAGCCCTGAGCGCGACGGTGAGGGACCGGCGGGCGCCCCGTGTGGGGACGCCCGCCGGTCCTGTTGGGTTGCGATGTCTTTGCACTCTCCGCGGACCCCCGGCTGCCGCTCACCGACCTGATCGCCGAGCCTCGGCGTGCCACCGGCCGCGCCGGGGAAGCCCCGGCCCGGGGCGCCGAGCTGGCACCGGCCGTCGGCCTCACCTCCGACCTGCTCACCCGGCGGCCGCACGAGGTCAGCGACGGTCAGCCACAACGCGCCTGTCTCGCCCGGGCCCTGGTGCTGCGTCCGCGTCTGCTGGTGTGCGACGAGATGACCGCGATGCTCGACGCCTCGACTGCCGCCGCCCTGGTCGCGGCCGTCGAGGACTACCGTGCCTCGACCGGCGCCGCCCTGCTGGCCGTGGGCCACGACCGCACCCTGCCGGAGCGCTGGTGCGACCGCACCGTCCACTGGGACGCCCTGGCCTGAGACGCGCCGGCCCGGGCGTCCGCGTCCGTCAACGGACCCGGACGCCGGTCAGTGGTCGTCCCAGTGGCCGTCGTGGGCGGCGTGGCGGTGGCCGTCGTGCACGTAGTCCGTGTGGTCGCCGTGCCGCACGGCCAGGTGGCCGCAGGTGTCGCCGTGCTCGTGGTCGTGGTTCCGGTGCACCGTGTGGCCGGTGTTCGCGCACTCGTCGGCGTGCCCCTCGTGCATCCGGTGGATGTGGCCGTCGTGGGCGTAGTCGGTGTGGTCGCCGTGGGGGAAGGCGAGATGACCGCAGTCGTCGCCGTGGGTGTGTCCGTGGTTGTCGTGGGTGTCGTGCTCGGCGGTGGTCATGGGGGGCTCCTCGCGTGTGCGCGTGACCGCTCGCGGGGCTTGCGCCGAGACCGGCGGGGCGATGTCGACGTGGAGCGGTCTCCGCAAACAGTGTCGGAGCGCACGCCCCCGTGCGCACCCGGTGTGGTGCGGGCGAGTGAAGCCCCCTAGCGCACCGCGACGACCACGCAGCTGTCGCCGTACTGCCACACCGGCCCGGCCTGGGCGAAGCCGGCCTGCCGGAGCAGCTCCACGTGGGTGGGGAGGGGGAGGTCGGCGGGGCGGCCGGTGCCGGATGCCGCGCGGCGGCGGCGCTCCGCGAGCAGGTCGGTCAGCTCCGGGTCGTCTCCGGCCCCGGCCCACCAGGAGTCCCAGTCCTCCTGGGTGAACACGCGCTGCCGGTCGGCCCGGCACCGCCCGACGTGGGCGGCGATCCGGGCCGGGCCCGTCTCACCAGGCGGAAAGTGGTCGCCGTTGACGAGAACGCCCCCGGGGCGCAGCAGCACGGCGAGCTGCCGGTAGGTGGCGAGCAGGGTGTCACGGTCGAGGTAGTGCAGGGCCGTGGTGGAGACTGCCGCGTCCAGGGGCCGGTCCAGGTCCAGGGCCCACGTCCAGCCGGGCGCGCCGATCTCGGCGTCGACGTAACGGGCCGCGTCCGGGTGGTGGGTGCGGCCCAGCTCCAGCAGGAGGGGGTCCCGGTCCACGGCCACGACCTCCGCGTCGGGCAGCCGCCGGACCAGCCGGGCCGCGAGGGAGCCGGGCCCGCAGCCGAGGTCCACGACGAGGGGGCGGGTGGCACAACCCGCCGTGGCGTGCTCGACGACATCGGCGATCACCGTGAACCGCTCCTCGCGGTCGACGGCGTACCGCTGCTGCTGGAGCTCCCAGCGCTCCACCCATCGCTCCGCCGTCGCCAGACTCAGCCCCATCCGGTCGCGCCACCTCGCCGTATCGCACCTGACTCCTGCCGGTCCGAGCCTACAGGTGGAAACGGTTCCCATTACGTGTTGTGGGCGGTGTCACGGAAGTGAGGCGAGAACCGACAGCAGACGGTCGATCTCCTCAACGGTGTTGTACACATGCAGACTCACCCGCACCGAACCGGTCCGCTCGCCCGCGTCGCCCTGGCAGTGATGGTCGGAGCGGACCATGAACCCGTGGCTGAACAGGATGAACCCCAGGTCGCCCGAGTCGATGGCACGGTGCCGCAGGGTCACGATGCCCTGACGGCGCTGCATCCTCGTGTCGGCGGCGAGGCTGAGCGGGCAGCCGAGGATCTCGTAGGCGTCCAGCCGGCGCAGCCCGTCGGTGAGCCGGGCCGCGAGGTCCGCCGTCCAGCGCTCGATCCGGTCGACACCGGCCGCCTCCAGCCAGTCCAGGGCCGCTTCGAGCGAGGCGACGCCCACGGTGTTCGGGGTGCCGCTCCACCCGCCGGGCTCGAACTGCGGCCCGCGAGCCTGCCGGGCCCACACCGCCCCGGAACCGGGCAGGGCCAGCGCCTTGTGCCCGGAGAAGACGACGAAGTCGACGTCCAGCTCGGCCACGGACACCGGCAGATGGCCGACGCTCTGCGCGGCGTCCAGGCAGATGACCGCCTCCGGGCCGACGGCCTCGCGGATGCGCTGCACGTTCATGTCGCCGCCGTACACGTGGTGCACATGGGTGGTGGCGACGAACCGGGTGCGCGGCCCCGCCCGCTCGGTCAGCGCCCGGTGGTCGTAGTCCCCGGAACCGCTCTGGTACGGCATCGGCACCACCCGGACGTGCACGCCCTCCCGCGCGAGCATCTGCCGGACCTCCAGCCAGGGCGCGATGTTGGCCTGGTGGTCGGCGTCCGGCACGACGATCTCGTCGCCGTCGCGCAGGAAGCCCGGCAGCCAGTCGCGGGCGATGGTGCGCAGTCCCTCGGTGGTGCCGCCGGTGAAGTGGACGGCGGAGCGCTCCGGCCGGTCGTCCCCGAGGAACCGGGCGACACGCCCGCGGGTCCGCTCGACCAGCTCGGTGGTCCGGTTGGCCCAGGTGTAGGTGCCGCGCGCGGAGTTGGCGTTGGACGTGGTCAGGTACGTCTGCACGGCGTCCAGGACGGCCTGCGGCTTCTGAGCCGTGGCCGCGCTGTCCAGGTACGCCAGCTCCGGGTGCCCGGTGACGATGGGGAACTGTGCGCGCAGCGCCTGCTGCCACTGACTCAGGTCTTCGCGGGTGATCGGTGCGGCCATGCCGGTCAGTCCCGCACCAGGGGCGCGCCCGCGTCCCGCCAGGCGATGATGCCGCCGGCCAGGCTGCGCACGTCCGGGTGGCCCATCCGGGTCAGCAGCGCCGCGTACCGGGCGGACTGCTCACCGACCGGGCAGGCCAGCAGCACCGGCTGACGCCGGCTGAACGGCAGCCCGCCCCGGACGAGTTCGGCGAACAACTCGTCGACGATGTTGACCGATCCGTCGATGTGCAGGGCCGCGTAGGCGTAGGAGCTGCGCAGGTCGACCACGAGCGGCCGGTCGGTCTCGATCCAGCGCCGGGCCTCGGCCACACCGATCGCCGGGGCCTTGCCGACCTCGGCGTCGGACAGGTCGGCCGCCGAGTTCTGCCGGGGCGGCCGGCCCAGCAGATCGGGCCGCCGCTGCCGGACGTAGCTCAGATAGCTCTCCACCCGGTCGCAGACGATGAACACCGCCGTCCGCCGCTCGCCGGACTCCTCGTCCAGTGCCCGCAGATGGCGCACGGCGCCGAAATAGGCCGCCCCTCCGGTGGGCCCGCCGAGGATGCCGCAGCGGCGGTTCAGGGTCAGCATCCCCTCGATCGCCTCGTCGGCACTGACCGACTCCATCGTGTCGTACGTCTCCGGGTCGAACAGGCCCACCTCCTGCACCTCGTCGATGGTGCGGATGCCGGGGATGAAGTCGGACTTGGCCGCGACCAGCCCGACCACCCGCACCGACGGGTCCTCCTCCCGCAGGGCACGCGCCACGCCCGTGGAGGAACCGGCCGTGCCCACACAGGCCACGAACCAGTCCGGGACCCGGCCGTCCAGGTCCTTGACGATCTCCGGCCCCGTGCCCGTGAGATGGGCCTCGGTGTTGCGCGGGTTGAAGTACTGGTCGGTGTGCAGATAGGCGCTGCCGGAGGCGGACAGCGTCCGGTGGAACAGGGTCAGCGGATCGTCCGTGGCGGTCGGGTCCAGGCACTCGCTCTGCCCCGGCAGCTCCTCGATCTCCGCGCCGAGCAGCAGCAGAAGGTCCTTGATCTCCGGGACCCGCATCCGGTTGGTGACGCTCCTGAAGCCCAGGCCGTGCATGCCCGCGATGACCGCGAGGGCCTTGGCCGTGTTGCCGCTGGACAACTCGACCACCTGGCTGCCGTGTTCGACCGCCTCGGCCAGCAGAGGCCCCGCCATGCTCCAGGCGGCCCGGTCCTTGACCGAGCCGAAGGGGTTGAGCATTTCGAGCTTCGCGTACAGATCGATGGTGCGCAGGCCGTGCACCGCCGGATCTATCCGCACCAGAGGGGTGTTGCCTATCGCCTCGGTGATGCTGTCGTACCTCACTGAGCTCCCCTCGCGGGCGTGATCGGCCAGAACTGGTCGTCGAGGCACCAGCGCCAGGCGTCGCCGTCCTGCCAGGCGGCGACCTTGCGGGCGGCGGGCTGGTGCTGGGCGCGGGTGGCGTGGAAGTCCATGGCGTAGCCGGCGGTGTTGGCGAAGGCCAGCAGGTCGCCGGGTTCCGGGCGGCGCGGCAGGAACACCGTACGCCGGGTGATCAGGTCCGTCTCCAGGCAGAGGCTGCCGAAGAGGTGCACGGCGACGGGCCCCTCGCCCGGCCCGCTTCCGCTTCTGGGGATGACGACCGGGTCCATCAGCACTCCGTGGTCCTCCAGGGCGATGTCGTCCGCCTTCGCGGCCAGCCGTACGAGCAGTTCCCCGCCGGCCTCCTGGGTACGGACCTCCAGGACCCGGGCCAGCGTGAGTCCGCACTGGTCCAGCAGCGCCCGGCCGGGCTCGGTGTACAGGTCGTACAGGTGCTCCAGCAGCAGCGCGGCCAGCGGGCGCCCGCCCAGCGAGGCGGCGGGCTGGGCCAGCAGCTCCTCCAGGTAGGCGGCGCCGGCGACAGGCCGGTGGGCGGGGTAGAGGCCGAGCGTGCCGCGCAGGGTGCCGGACTCGTTGCGCAGCCCGTAGCCGTGCCCGCCCCAGGTCAGCGGCGGGCCCTGGCCGAGGACGGCCGCGGTCAGCCCGGTCGTGTACGCCTCCCACTGCTCCCGCTCGGCGAGATAGCTGATGCCGAACCCGCCGCCGACGTCCACGGCCCGGGGCCGCAGCCCCCGGCTCCGGCACAACTCCAGGGCGGCCAGGCACCCTTCGAGGGCGGTCGCCTTCTCCGCGACGCTCGTGGTGTCCAGATGGAAGGCCACCCCCGTCGCATCGACCGCGTCACCATGCCGTTCGACCGCCTCCAGCAGTGACGCCAACTCCCGTACGGGCGTGCCGAAGCGGCTGCGCCGGCTCAGCACCTTCACACCCGGCGTCTCGAAGCCCGACAGCCGCAGCAGCACCCGCACCGGGGCGAGCGCGTGCTTGCGCACCAGAGCGGCGAGCTGGTCCAGCTCGGCCACGGCATCGACGCCGACCGTGACCCCCGAACGGGCCGCCAGCCACAGGAACTCGGGGTTCTTCGGCCCCGTGGCCGTGATCCGGTCCGCACCGAACCCGGCACCCAGCGCGTGCTGCAACTCGCCCAGAGACGCGACGTCCACGCCCGCGTCCGTGGCGGCGAGCCGCCGCAGCAGCGCACTGGACCGGTTGGCCTTGTGGGCGTAGAAGACCTGCCCCGGCAGATGGTGCGCCCGGTACACCGACCGGAACCGCTCCAGGTTCTCGACGATCTGGTCCGGCACCACGACGTGCACAGGTGAGCCCAGCGCGCCGGTGAGCGAGTGCAGCGTGCCGTGCGCCGCCACGAGCGACCTCAGCCGTGGCTCCAGCCGCGGTTCGAGATACAAGGGCCGGCCGTCCATGCGCGCTCCCCCTCCTGAAGCCGCAGCGCCCGGCATCCGGGCACGTCGGACACTCCCCGCGTTTCGCCGTATAGCCCATATCCATTCTTCGGTCGCTTTACGCCATGAAAGGGCCGGGCCTGTCCCGTCGCCGGTGTGAAGTGGATCACGGGCCGGACGGCGAAGCCGGTTGCACGCCGGTGACATTCGGGACGGATCCGTAGCAGGCGTACAGGGCAACGGATGCGGCCGGTGACGGGTCGTACGGGGGGCGAGGGCTGAAGCCCGCGCGTTCGACCGGTGAAACCAATGGGGGAGACCATGCAGATCCGCGCCCGAGGAATCCGAGTAGTCCGTACCACCGTGGCAGCGCTGGCGGCCGTGGCCGGTGTCGCCGCAGCCGCCGTCCCGGCCACCGCCGCCACCGCACCGGCGCCCGGCACACCCCGGTTCCTGGAGCCGGCCGAACTGCCGCCGCACCCGGCCTCGCCCTGGTACGCCGGCCCGGTCACCGCCGGACAGCCCGACCCGCTGCCGATGTGCGTGGGCGACGCGCTGCCGTCCACCACCACGCACCGGGAGTACTGGACGGAGTACGACACGAACGCCCAGCAGATCACGGTCGTGGAGCGCAGCGAACAGCGCGCGAAGGACTTCGCGGCGCTGCTGCGCAAGGACCTCGCCGGCTGCGCGAAGAAGCTGATGCGGCAGGACCCCGACATCACGGCGACGCAGAAGTACTACGGCCGGCTGAACGTCGAGGAGGGAGCACACGTCTACGGCATCCACACCGCCTCCGCCTGGGGCTCCTCCGACATCGGCCTCTTCTCGGTCGGCCGCGACGGCACGACCGTGACGGTCGTCCGCTGGGGCCAGATGGGCAACTTCCAGCATGCCCGGGTATCCGACTTCAAGGCCACGACCGCCACGGCGGTGAACAAGCT
The DNA here is from genome assembly GCF_042803315.1 of Streptomyces sp. NPDC057424. NCBI lineage: Bacteria > Bacillati > Actinomycetota > Actinomycetes > Kitasatosporales > Streptomycetaceae > Streptomyces > Streptomyces sp. NPDC057424. Next base: position 39,455 of record NZ_JBHVCP010000032.1, on the reverse strand, counting down.
GTACTGACGGCCTCAGCCGCGGGAAGCCCCGGTGCGGCCGTCGTATCCGTCGTACACGAGCAGCCCGTCGTCGCGCAGGCGGACGCCCGGCGTCGGGGTGTGGGCGCTCAGGCGTCCGTCGTGCATGAGGTGGTGGGCCGGTACGCCGCGGGCGAGGACCGCGAAGTCGGCGATCAGGCGGCGGTGACAGCGCCACCACACCGCCTCGCTGCACATCACGGCCGTCCGGGCGCCCGCGGCCTCGCGCAGCAGGCGGTCCATGGCGGTGACGAACTCGGGGGAGCGGGTGTGGGCGGCGTACCCGCGGAAGGAGCCGTTGCGCCACACGATGTCCGGGCTGTCCGGGGGCAGGGGACGGAACCCGCCGAGGGCCGGTTCCCACCGGTAGGCGACCCCGGCACCCGGCAGCCAATCGGCGAGCCGCTCCCGCAGCAGGTCGGGGTCGCGACGGCTGCCGGGAGCGGTCCGCACGTCCACGACGGCCGAGACGCCGGCGTCACGCAGCAGCCCGGCGATCCGCTCCCGGCCGGCGGTGCTGTGCCCGAAGGTCAGCAGGAGCGCGTCCACAGGGGCGGACTTTCCCGTTTCGGGGGGATCACACCTGCGCCCAGAAGGTCGTACTCAACTCCCGGGGGCGTGGCCATGACGTCCCAGAGCCCCGGCTCCAGCGATGGCCACGCCGTCTCCGGTCCGGTCGGCGGGTTACGTGAGCTGCTCGCCTCCGCCACCCCCGTCCCGGCCCGCAGGGCGATACGACGCGAACTGCCCACCGTCCACGACGAGGGCGGCCAGATCACCTCTATGTCACTCGATGTTGAATTCACCGGAAAACGTGCCCCCTGATTCGGTTGGATGACACTGCCAGGAGGCTTCTGGCAGGCGTAGGCACAGGGCTGTGCGCGTACGAGGGGGAACAGCCATGACATCGATGTGGGATGCCGCGGAAGACGACGGATTCCGGTCGGCCGTACTCGCCCTGACCCGGCGGCGCGTCGAGATCTACAGGGACGCCGGCGAGACATGGCGGTTCGCCGAGAGCCTGAAATCGGTCAGCGAGGACACCGCTCAGGAGTACGAGGGCCGCACGATCCTCGAACTCGTCCAGAACGGCCACGACGCACTCGGCCAGGCCGCCCCGGGAAGGATCGCCGTCCTGGCGGTCAACCGGGACGACGGCGGCTTCCTCTACGTCGCCAATGAGGGGGCGGTGTTCGCCGAGGCGAACTTCCGCGCCATCACCGAACTGGCTCTGTCGAGCAAGGCGGCCGGTGAGGGCATCGGCAACAAGGGCCTCGGTTTCCGCAGCGTGCTGCAACTGACGGACTGGCCCGAGATCTACTCGAAGTCCTCCCCCGGCTCGCCGGTTCTCGACGGCTACTGCTTCCGCTTCGCCGGGCCCGAGGACGTGCGCTCCCTGGTGGACGACCCGGCACTCGCGGCCCGGGTGATCGAGGACATCTCCCCCCTGGCACTGCCGGTACCGGCCGACGTCACCGACCCCGTACTCAAGGAACTCGCCGAGGACGGGTACTCCACGGTCGTGCGGCTGCCACTGCGCGACCGGCACGCCTGGGGACTCGCCGTGGCGCAGGCGCAGGACATGGTGAACGGCGAGGCGCCGCTGCTGCTCTTCCTCGACCGGGTGGCCGGACTCCTCGTCGAGGTGCGCGACGGCTCCGACACCGCTTTCCGGCAGGCCCTCTCGCGTACGGAGCGCACCTCGGACCTGGTCACCGCAGGCGAGAGCGACTGGGTACGGGAGGTCGATCTCGCCGGAGCGGGCCGTTACCTGCTGGCACGTCGCACTCTCGATCCCGGGGCCCTGAGCGGAGCGATCAGCCGCAGCGTCACGGCGCGCGAGATCGACGCCGCCTGGGAGAACTGGGATGCCGAGGCATGGGTGGCGGTCGCACTGCGACTCGACGCATCGCTCGCCCACGGTCGCATGTACACCTTCCTGCCGATGGCCGAAGGCGTCCACGCCCCGTTCCCCGGCCATGCCCACGCCCCCTTCTTCACCAAACTGGCCCGCCTCGACATCAGCGAGACGGTGGCCCTGAACGCCTTCCTCCTCGACCAGCTCGCCGCACTCACGGTGGAACTGAGCAGGCGCCTCCGCTCGGAGACACCGCACCTCCTCGCCGCTGACCTCGTGCTGGACCTCATGTGCTGGGACTTACCGGACCGGCTGGACGCGGCCCTGGACGGGAAGCTCGCCGCCGAACCGATCGTGCCCCTGCTCGGCAGCGAGGCGTGGGGCTCGTTGCAGAACTCCTACGGATGGCCCGACGGCAAACGCTCCTGGCGCGTACTCACCACCGAGGCACTCACGAGGTCCGGCGCAGACCTGCTGACCCCGTCGGTCGGCCCGGTCCGCCACACGCGTCTGGACAAGCTGTCCAGAGCCGTCCTCTCCAGGCCCTTCCGTCCGCCGGCGCTCCTGGCCGCCGAGTGGGCCGAAACCGTAGCCCGGTCTCTGCTCGGCGGTTCGGGAACGGCAGGGCGGGTGTGGGCGGACTTCTACAGCGACCTGTCCCATGCGTTCGCCCGGGACCAGGGCGTGTTGCGAGGCCGGCGCATCATCCTCGACCAGGACATGCGGCTGAGACGCGCCCTCGGCGGCCGCACCGAGTCCGGCAGGCAGGACGCGACCGTCTTCTTCCACCCCGAGCCCGGCGACCACGCGGACGGCGACTCCGCCACCCGGGTCCCGGGCGACCTCAAGGCGCTCCGGCGCCGTATCTCCTTCACCCACCCGGCGATCGCCTGGGACGCTGCCGGACGCGGATTCCTCGAGCGCAACGAACTGGTGCGCCCCTACCAACTGGACCGCGTCTTCGACGCACTGGACGACCTGCTCGGCGGCCACCCCTCGGAGGCGCTCGGCCGCGATGCCCTCACCTTCGCCTTCCGGCAGTACCCACTGCTCACCCAGGCCCAGCGCCGGCGGCTGGCCCGTATCCCCTTCCGGCTGCCGCTGGCCGACGCCGGCCGGTGGGGCAGAGCGGCACGCTGCTCCTTCTCACCCGCCTGGGGCACCGAGGGAGCGCGGCGACTGGAGCGGTTCCTCGCCGAGGGCGGATCCCGGATCCCGGCCCTGGCCGCACAGCGGGACCAGTGGATCAGCGGCCCCGACGACTGGCCCGCGCCGGTACGGGACCGGGCGGCCTACACCGAGTTCCTGCAATCCCTCGGTGTGTGCGACGGCCTGAGGCCGGGGGCCGTCGGGGAACGACTCGGAGCCCGCCAGGGACACGAACTGCGGCTCGCGGAACTCGCTGCGGGCTTCGGGCTGGGGGACGCGCTCGCCGATACCTGGTCCGCCGATGTCAGGAGCGGATGGACCAGATTCCAGCACCCCTACACGCTCTACGAGTTCACACACCCGCCCGCCCATCTGGCGGGAGCGACCGAGGTGGCCGGGCTCGGCCCCGCCGCCCGACGCGAGTTCGCCGAGTTGCTGCTGCACGGGCTGCGCACCTGGGGTGAGGAGGTCTTCACCGTCACCGTGCACAGGCCCACCTACTCCTTCAGGGACGCGCACGACTGGCCCACTCCTCTCGCCTCCTACCTCCGAGGCATGGCCTGGCTGCCCGTGGAGGAGCCGGACGGCCCGTCCTTCGTCCCACCCCGGCGGGCCTGGTTCAGCACCGACGGTGAACTCCCGGCCTTCGTAGCCGCCTTGCCCTTGTCGACGCGCCGCCTGCTCACCGACAGGGCTGTCGTCGAGCGGATGCTCCGGCTCGGCCTGCGCAGGTGGGAAGAACGGCAGCACGCCGGGGCGGTGGTGAAACAGCTCGCTGACGTGCTCGACAAGGGCGAGGTGCCCGAGTACCTCAGTGTCTCCTTCAAACGGCATTACGAACGGGCGTGGTCGAACATCGTGCGGACTGGCCGGTGGCCCTGGGCACCGGGTGAGGAGGTCCGCCTCGTGGTCAGCCGCACCCACGTCCTCGGCACCTTCACCCCGTCGGCCGACGACGCACCTGTCATCGTCTGTGACGAGGCGGACCCGCTGAAGGAAGCGCTCATCGAGCCGGCGGGGCATCCCGTACTCGTCGTTCCGGCGGACTCCGGTGACGCCGTGGTCCTCCTGGCCGAGACGAACGGGCTGAGGGCGCGGCGCACGTCGGCCACCCACGTGCAGGTACGTCATCGCGACGGCGCCCCCATCGCGCCCTCGAGCCAGGCAGCGGTGTTCATCCGGGAACGGGAGTGGCTGGTCACCGTGGTCGCCCTCGCCATGGAACTCAAGTCCGGAGCCTTCGTGCGTCGCAGCGAGCGCGGTGTCCGTGCGGCGCTCGAACGGCTTCGCGCCATCCGCGTCGTACACGCCGACGACGTGGAGATCACCCTCTCCGGGACGCCGGCCGAACCGCCGTCGTCCACGCGCGCTCTGCCGCTGCCGGACGACGAACACCCCACGGTGGTCGTCTGGAGGAGCGCCGAGGGCTGGGACGAGCTGCAGGCGGCGACACCCGCCGTCGCACAACTGCTGGGCAGGCCGTGGTTGCAGGACGCGCTGGAACTGGTTCTCGTCAAGCTCGAGCGGAGCTTCGGCGGTATCAGCCCGACGCTCGTCGACGACGGCGTCCTCGCCGCCGCTCTCGACACGACCGAGGCCAAGGTCGCCGAGATCCGGCGCAACCTCACCGGTGACGTGCAGGACACGGTGAGACTGCTCCGCCCGGTGCTGGCGTGCCTGGCCGCCGACGCCTGGAACGAGCAGGCCGCCCACCTCCTCGCCCGGGCGTCCGGCGAGCGTGAACTCGTCGGGATCATCGACCGGCTCGCGCCCGGTCTCCCACTGCCATCGGCGGAGCTGGTCGCCCTCGCACGCTCGTGCACGAGGCCGGCGGAGCTCAGGGACGAACTGGCTCTCGACTTCGTGCAGTTCAACACCGCACTGGTCGCCCTCGGGTCCTCACCCGACTACTACCCGGACCGCCACGAACAGGTCTTCGGCGACTTCGTACGCGCTCGCTCCGGGATCCTCCTCGACCGGCTCCGCGAGCGGTACGCCGTCGCCGCGCAGCAGGGCGAGGACATCTCCGGCTACGCCGCGGCCCGCGGTCTCCACGACCTCCAGCCGGACGCGGACTGGCTTCCCCGCTTCATCACCCCGCCCGTGGAGGCGATGCGCGACAGGGTGCGGGAATGGCTCCGGGCGCACGGAGCCGACGACGACCTCGATCGGCCCACCGAACTCGAGCCCGTCGACCGGCTCCGGGCACGCAACGCGGCCGCACTCGACGCGCTCGTGCCCGCACTGGTGCCCCTGGTGACCGCCTGGTGCCGCCGTCACGGCGTCCGGGTGCCCGCGGGATGGCACGGAGCGGTGCTGATGGAATGCAGGAGCCTCATCGACGGGACCGGGCTGGGTGACCTGCTGCCACTGAGCGAGAAGCACCTGCTCGACGCAGTGGAACGCGCCGTGGGATGGCCCGGCGGAATGCCGCACGCCACAGACCCCACGGCGCTGGGCCTCACCGACAAGGACTTCGCGCAGACGGCGGCACGGCCCCGGGACTCCGGAGGCTCCACCATCGTCGCTCCGCGCACGATCACCATCGGCGACGCCGAGGTCAGAGTGGGCAGCGACCAGCTCCCCACCATCGCGGACATCGCCTCGAAGAGCGTCGACGAGGCCTTCCTCGCCCAGTCGGGCAGGGTGCGCCTGGACACCGTGGCCGGTGTGCCCCGGCCACGAAGCGGAGGTAACTCCTCTGCCAAGCCGCGCATCGTCGTCGCGAAGACGAAGCGGGCCAGCGAGGACCAGCGGTCCGCCATCGGCCTCGTCGGGGAGGTGGCCGCGCGCGCCTGGCTCCAGCGCCACTACCCCGACGTGAGGTGGGTCTCGGGCTACGCGGCCGTCGTCAACGGCGACGACGAGGCGTCCGACTCCCTGGGCTACGACTTCGAGGTCGCCTGGCGTGACACCACCCGGCTGTACGAGGTGAAGGCGCTGAGCGACCCGAGCGCCGAGCGGGTGGAGTTCGAACTCGGACCGTCCGAGGTGGACGCGGCCCGCCGCCACGCCCGGAGCAACCGCTACCGCATCCTGCTGATCACCTCGGCCCTCGTCCCGGAGGAACGCCGCGTCTTCGACCTGCCGAACCCGTTCTCCGCCCAGGGGCGCGACCGCTTCAGGATGGTCAGCCGAGGGGTGCGCTATCAGTGCTCGCCCTTGGGGAAGGGGTAGCGCGCCGGCCTGCGCCGACGAAGTGCGGCCGGTGCACAGCGGATGCTGAGGGGTGAAGGCGCTGTCTCCGCAGCGGATCGGGCGACGCGCTGTACGACGTGCGGCGGCGCGTGCTGCCCGGAATGCCCGCCTCCCTGCGGGGCCCCTCCGTGGTCGAGGCCGAGGGCTTCGAGGAACACCTGACGGAGATGACCGCGCGGACCGCGCTCGAGTGAGGCCTTCAGATGTCCCGGAACGTCTCGATCTGCGCCCCGATCGAGTTCAGCCGCTCCGCCAGGTCCTCGTAGCCCCGGTTGATGACGTACACGTTGCGCAGCACCGACGTGCCCTCGGCCGCCATCATCGCCAGCAGGACGACCACGGCGGGGCGCAGGGCCGGCGGGCACATCATCTCGGCGGCGCGCCAGCGGGTCGGGCCCTCGACCAGGACACGGTGGGGGTCGAGGAGCTGGAGCCTGCCGCCGAGGCGGTTGAGGTCGGTCAGGTAGATCGCGCGGTTGTCGTAGACCCAGTCGTGGATGAGGGTCTGGCCCTGGGCGACCGCCGCGATGGCCGCGAAGAACGGGACGTTGTCGATGTTCAGGCCGGGGAACGGCATGGGGTGGATCTTGTCGATGGGCGCCTCCAGCTTGGAGGGCCGGACGGTGAGGTCCACCAGGCGGGTGCGGCCGTTGTCGGCGAAGTACTCGGGCGTGCGGTCGTGGTCGAGGCCCATCTCCTCCAGGACCGCCAGCTCGATCTCCAGGAACTCGATCGGCACCCGGCGCACCGTCAGTTCCGACTCGGTGACGACGGCCGCCGCGACCAGGCTCATCGCCTCGACCGGGTCCTCGGAGGGGGAGTAGTCCACGTCGACGTCGATGGTCGGCACGCCGTGCACGGTGAGCGTGGTCGTGCCGATGCCGTCGACCTTGACGCCGAGGGCCTCCAGGAAGAAGCACAGGTCCTGGACCATGTAGTTGGACGAGGCGTTGCGGATGACGGTGGTGCCCTCGTGCCGGGCGGCGGCGAGCAGCGCGTTCTCGGTGACCGTGTCGCCGCGTTCGGTCAGGACGATCGGGCGGTCGGGGCTGACCGCGCGATCGACCTGGGCGTGGTACTGGCCCTCGGTGGCGGCGATGTCCAGGCCGAAGCGGCGCAGCGCGATCATGTGCGGCTCGACCGTGCGCGTGCCGAGGTCGCAGCCACCGGCGTACGGCAGCTTGAACGAGTCCATGCGGTGCAGCAACGGGCCGAGGAACATGATGATGGAACGGGTGCGGCGGGCCGCGTCCGCGTCGATCGCCGCCAGGTCCAGCTCGGCCGACGGCACGATCTCCAGGTCGACACCGTCGTTGATCCACCGGGTGCGCACGCCGATGGAGCCCAGCACCTCCAGGAGGCGGTACACCTCCTCGATGCGTGCGACGCGGCGCAGCACCGTGCGCCCCTCGTTGAGCAGTGAGGCGCACAGCAGCGCCACGCACGCGTTCTTGCTCGTCTTCACGTCGATGGCGCCGGACAGCCGGCGCCCGCCGACCACCCGCAGATGCATCGGACCGGCGTAGCCGAGCGACACGATCTCGCTGTCGAGGGCCTCCCCGATGCGCGCGATCATCTCAAGGCTGATGTTCTGATTGCCGCGCTCGATCCGGTTGACGGCGCTCTGGCTGGTGCCGAGCGCCTCGGCCAGCTGCGACTGGGTCCAGCCCCGGTGCTGCCGGGCGTCACGGATGAGCTTGCCGATGCGTACGAGGTAGTCGTCTGTCATGTGCTTGAGGTTATCTCAGATATGAGATGGTGCCCGCCAGGGGGTCCGAAGGGGTGACGGGACGTCAGCCCCGCCCGGTGGCCTCAGTGTCGACGCGCCTTCGTGGTGCGCCGCCACCCGAAGGGTCCGGGCAGGTCCATCGATGTCGTCCGGCGTCCGGTGCTGCTGCGGGTGTGGCGCGGGCCGTTCTTTCCGCCGCCGGTGGTGATGGACCAGGAGCGCTTGTTGATGTTCAGCCGCACCCCCGGAAGGATCCGGAAACTCTTGCGGAACGTGAGCGGCATGCCTCTCTCCTCCTCCGTTGGGCGTGGATACCTGGTTCGGATACCCGGGAAGAGGGCGCACATGGCCGCATGGCGGGTGGCGGGGGTCCTGTGACAGCGAAGTCGGTCGGTTGCGATGCCCTGACCTTGAGCCGACCGGAACGGATGAGCCACCCGGGTGGCCGAAGAAAACTCAGTTGATCTGGAACCTGGCGTCTGAATACTGGCTGTCGTCTCAGTTGATCTGGACTGCCTCCGTCGTTTCGAACTGAACTAGGAGAAGGGCCTGCGAGATTGACCATGCACGATGACCAAGTGGACGTGACCACCGGCATCGTTGCGATCTTGATCCGAGAACAGTTCCCTCAGTGGAGCGGCAAGGCGATCCGACTCCTGTCGTCGACCGGGACGGTGCACGCCATCTTCCGCATCGGGGACGACCTCTGCGCGCGTTTCCCGCTGCGTCGGACCGATGCCGCGGAGGCGCTGGCGGTTCTGGAACGGGAAGCCCGGGCGAGCGCGGAGCTGGCACAGGTGTCTCGGTTTCCCGTTCCGGAACCCGTCGCCCTGGGAAAGCCTGGAGCGGGTTGTCCCATGCCGTGGTCGGTCCAGACGTGGTTGCCGGGAACGGTCGCCTTCGATGCCGACCCGAGTGGGTCGGACGCTTTCGCCGAGGACCTTGCCGCCTTCATCGCGGCCCTGCGGGAAGCCGAGACGCGGGGTCGGCTTTTCAGCGGCGACAATCGCGGCGGCGTTCTCGCTCACCACGACGCCTGGATGGAGAAGTGCTTCGAGGCGAGCCAGGGGCTTCTCGACGTGCCCCGGCTGCGCCGACTGTGGAGCCACTACCGGGAGTTGCCGCGCACGAGTGCCGACGTGATGAGCCACGGCGACCTGATTCCCGGCAATGTACTCGTCGCGGGAGACCGGCTCGGCGGCGTCCTCGACACCGGCGGATTCGGCCCGGCCGACCCCGCGCTGGATCTGGTCAGCGCCTGGCACCTGTTGCAGCCGGGCCCACGGGAAGTGCTCCGGCGGACACTGGCCTGCGACGATCTGGAGTGGGAGCGCGGCAAGGCATGGGCCTTCGAACAGGCGATGGGGCTCGTCTGGTACTACGTCGAGAGCAACCCGACGATGAGCGGAACGGGGCGCCGGACACTCGACCGCATTCTGGAGTCGACGAAGTGATGTCGTCCCGGTCGTAAGCCGTGGCGGAGACGATCGCTTGTCGCCCCCACCGATGTCCTGCCCGTCCTCACGGGAGGCCAGGATCTGCGTCGCCCGCCGGACCACGGAGCCGACCGTCTTCGACGACGCCTCGGCTCTCTCGCCGATCGCCTGCCGCATCGCCTCGGTCACCGCCGGAGCCACCCGGCCGGAGGACGGCATCTGCCTGACCGCCCGGCCGTCGGCCAGTCCGGCCAGCCCGTCCCGCTGATAGCGCCGGCGCCCGCTGCTCGACGCCGCTGGACGTCATCGGGTGCCCGGCTGCCGTCAGCTCGGATGCCTTGGCCCGCTCCCGCTGAGCCGGCGAGTTCCGTTCCGGGGCGAACTCCGGGCTCAGGCGCGTCACCTCGAACGCTTCCGCGTCTCGTGGCTCGATCCGCTCATCGGCACTGACGTCGACGACCACCGCCGAGCCATCCGTGCGGCGCACGAAGTAGTCCGGCGCGTGCCGGCGCTCACGGTCGCCGCCCAGTACCAGCCCGGGAAGTGACGCTGACCGCGCGACCAGCGAAACGGCCGCACCGCGCGGCATGTCCTCGAACCGGGCCGTTACGCGGTCCAGCAGAGGCCGCCGCCGACACGCGCGCACGGCATCCACGTACGACGGCTCGACGTACGGCTCCGCAGGTTCCACCCGACCGGTACGGCCACCCGGCACCCCCCAGTACGGTCCCCTCGTGCGACTGGGTTCGCCGGCAAGGAAACCGAAACGGCCGGGTTCGCTGTCAAACGCCTCGATCGGATGACAGCGGACGCGGGTTGTCCTTGGACAATGGAGTTAGTCGGTGAGTGAGCGCTGAGCTGCGGCGACTGTGTTGAATGACAGGGCCCGGGACAGACCTCGGGCCTGAGCCTTCAGGGCGCGTATCGAGTCGTGATCAACCGGCGGGTCTCCCTCTCGTTGATCTTCGTTCCGGTAGATCGTCCGGTGTGGGTGGTGCCTGTGCTCGCACTGGCCGGAATACGCTCTCGCTGTGGCCGGTTGCAGCGGAACATGCACCATCCTCAGGAACCGCCCAGCGGTATACACCCACTGCTTGCCGGGCGCTTCAGCCCCTACCGGTTCGATCCGTCGGCGGTTGTCGACGACCACGCCCTCGGGCTGCTGCTGGAAGCCGCGCGGTGGGCACCGTCGGCGGGGAACTCCCAGCCGTGGGGCTTCTTCGTCGGCAGGCCGGGTGAGCCGGAACACGACCGGGTGATCCCTCACCTCGCGCCGAGTTCGGCCCGCTGGGCGACGGATGCGGCTCTGCTCGTCGTCACGCTGACGCGTCGGCACGTCGATGACACCCAACTGCTCTACTCCGAGTTCGCGGACTACGACCTCGGCCAGGCCATCGCCCACATGACTGTTCAGGCCCAGGCCATGGGACTGGCCACGCACCAGTTCCGGGCCTTCGACCTGGAAGGGCTCACCAAGGAGCTGGACCCGAACCCAGGCTGGGTGATCGTCTCCATGGTCGCGGTGGGCAAGGCGGCCTGCGGACCTCCGGAGGGCCGTGACCGGCGCAGCGTCGCGCACCTGCGCTCCGCTCCCTGGACACCGGCGGAGTAGCGGCCAAAAACCGTTGCGTTCACGTCTGTGAGCGGTTCGAGAGCCTGTGTTCGAAGAACGTGACGGTGGTGTGGACGGTGTAGTCCTGACTGGTCGCGGGGTGTTGTCCGGCGCTCGGTCCGTACTTGCTGTGCGGGCCTTGACGCGCTGCCGGTGGCGGGCGGGTGCAGGGCGTCAAGAACGGCCAGCCTCGATGCCCCGGCACGGCCACCCCGCCAAGCCTGCCACCGGCCTGCCCCACACGACGCCCGATCCGCCGGGAACCTCACACTTCTGGCGGCGTTCCCGAAAGCCCACACCAACCCCTACGAACCAGCCCCGCCAGGGTTCACGCGACGCGCTCACCGACGCGTTGGACACGGTGAGTCCGCCGAGCGGCACCCCGCCACGGGCACTTGCGGCTCACGGACCCGCGTGACGCCCGACGCCACTGGCGGTCGTACGGTCGGTGAGCCGGACGGCGAAGCGGGCCGTCTCCTCCTCGGCCGGGCTCGCCGACCTTGCCACCTCGCCTTGGCGGAGGCGCGTGTCAGTGGCGTGGGAGACGGTGGTGGCACCATGGCGGGCAACCGAGTCCGGCCTCGCCGAAGACAGTTGGGGGGATCGATGGGATCGCGCAGTGACGAGCTGGTGCTGAAGCTCGGGTCGGAGATTCTCACGGACAAGAAGTACGCGGACGACCGGTGGCAGGGGATTGCGCTGGTCGGTCAGGTCACCGGGGGAACCGAGAGTATGAACGGCTATGTGTACTTCGCGGACGGGGATTTCGAGGCTCGCACGCCCGCGACCATGGATGCTCTGCGCACGATCGGCATGTTGCACGGCGAAATGAAGCAGGAGGGGAAGGGAGCCTGGCATCAGTGTTTGATCCACATCACCAGGCCGGACCTCCGGATACGGATCCGGTTCGAGTACGACGACCCGAAGCGCTGGTCACCGAAGAAGCTCTCCCGTGACATGAGCGAGTACGCGGACTCGCTCAAACCGGAGAGCTGAAAGAGGTCGCCGACTCGGGAAGGGGCCGGTGGGGAGGCTCGCCGGCCGCGAGAGGCTATTCCGGCCGGTGCGAGCACAGGCACCACCCACACCGGACGATCTACCGGAACGAAGATCAACGAGAGGGGAACCCGCCGGTTGATCACGAGTTAGGACCCGTTGCCTGGCCACCTGCCCCGATAAGGACCGAGCGGCTCGTGCTCCGAGAGTCCGAGGCCCGGGACCGTGCGGCGTTCATCGAGTTGTTCGCCTCGCCGGAGGTGCGCACCCGGGATACGGTCGGGAACGTTCGGATGACGGGCCCGGTCGAGGAGCTCGTGAGCGCGTCCGAGCTGGGTGATGGCGCTGGTCTTGCCCGTTCCGGGCAGCCCGGAGACCATCAGGCCCCGGCGGGCGCTGATCGCATGGCGATTGAGCAGGACCAGACGACGGACGCAGACCACAGTCTTTTCGACGAACTAGGTAGCAACCACAAGCATCCGGGCGTGATGGTCCAGCCGGTCTTCGTCGTAAAGGTCCTGCTCGACCGGCGTCCGGAGTCGCAGATCACGCGATGACAGAAGTGCCGGGGGTGGGGGTGGTCCCTCGATGAACTTCCGCCAGCCGTCCAGGGTGGTCAGCTGCCGGTTGGCCTCGGCATCGACTTTGTGCAGCGCGGGGTGTCGGGTCGCTGGTTCGGCCAGGGTCATGTGCGACTCCAGGGGTTGGCGAGCGGATCGAACAGGCCCAGCGGGATGACCTTCGCCACCTCGCTGCCGGTCGCGTCGCCGGGCACGGGTTCGGTGGTGCGTGGCTCAGGCGGTGGCCGGTCGGTGGCGGTGGCCCGAGTGCGGGCGGCGACCCGCCGGTCGCGCCGTGAGCGTCGGGCCGGGCGGTCCTTCTCCTCAGATCCAGGGCCGTCGTGGGCCCGCCGCAGCAGGGCAGCGGCAGCATCGGCGAACTGTTTCTCCGTGCCGCCTGGAACCTGTTCACGGGCGTGGTCCCAGGCCATCTCGCCGAACGGGACGCCGACGCGGTGCTTCCAGAACACCGTGATCCATCGGGCCGGTTCACTGCGGCGGTCGCGTACCCAGACCCGGGAGACGTCGTAGGGGTCGTAATGGATCTCCCACAGCCCCTTCTTGTCCGCCACCCCGGAGTGCTGTCGGCGCAACGGGGTCAGCTCGGCGTCGTCGTAGGTGCGGTGGTTGATCCGGATGCCGTAGGAGTTGATGGCCTGCCAGCGCTCGGGCAGCAACTCGACGTAGTCCTCGCCGCTGAACGGGGCCGGAACATAGCCGCACGACTCCAGCAGCATCGCGTACTTCTCGTTCGGCGTGAACGCGCGCTTAGGTGCGTCCGGGTCCCGCAGGGCATCGTGCGGACGGTTCTGCCAGATGACGATCCACTCGTCCAGCAGGCCCTGCAACTCGGGCAGGGACCACAGCGGTCCGTTCTCCAGGCCCCCCGGCCCCGACGGTCCACCGACCGGCCGGTGTAACCCGCGACGAACTGCGCGAACAAGGTGGCCACCGAACCCAGCGTCTTCTCGATCGCGCCCTTCTGGAAGGGAGACGCCTTGTGCGTCGGCTGGAGACTGATGCCCAAGTAGCGGCACGAGGCACGGAAGTTGTTCGAGACGAAGACCTTGCCGTGGTCGCAGACGATCGTGTCCGGCACGATCACGGGCCTCGCAGCGGCATGTTCCAGCCGCTCGTCAAGAGTCAGCAGCCGCCGGTGTGGCAGCACTGATCTCGACATCCGAAGGGCGTCCGACCAGCCAGGACGCATCGTCTCAGGGGTGATGCTCCGGGCCAGGAGAGCGGAAGCGTCGGCCGCCTTCGTCGTCGGTCGCAGCACCGCGGCGGCCAGTGACCTGGTCGCCAGGTCGATCATGGCGGTCAACTCGACCTTCTCGGCAATCCCGTCGTCCAGCCGCACCAGCACATCCAGCGGTGTCGAGTCGATCTGCATCCACTCGCCGGGCGCGCAGGCCGGCACCTCCCCGAACGGCCCGGCCGGACGCGCGTTCACTGAACGACGCGTGGTCGCCGAGCCCGTCGCATGGGTGCCGGTGGCCAGCCTGTCGAACAGCCGGTAGAGGGTGCGCTGTGAGGGAACCTCGATGTCCTGCGCGTCTTCGCGGGAGGCCAGGATCTGTGTCGCCCGCCAGACCACGAAGCCGATCGTCTTCGACGAGGCCTCGGCCGTCTCGTCGATTGCTTGCCGCATCGCCTCGACCACTGCCGGGGCCACCCGGCCGAACGACGGCATCTGCTTGGCCGCCCGGCCGTCGGCCAGTCCGACCAGCCCGTCCCGCTGGTAACGCTGGCGCCGCTGCTTGATCCCGCTGGCCGTCATCGCATGCCCGGCCGCCGTCAACTCGGCGGCCTTGGCCCGCTCCCTCTGAGCCAGTGAGTTCCGTTCCGGGTCGAACTCCGGCCGTGGCGCCGTCCCCGCGGGAGTGTCCGGCGGCAAGCCGTCCAGAACCTCCAGAATGTGCCTCTCCCACCAGCGGGCCTGTTCGGCAGCGGCCTTCGGGAACTCCGCGATCCTGGCCGTCTCAGGCACCCGCCGCCCTCTTCCCACCTCTGTCACCGGTCACCTCCGCCTGCCAAGCGCACGACGGTGGACGGCCCCAGCAACTCGACCGCCAGTCCCTCGGCGACCAGCTCTTGGAGCCAGAGGAGATGGAACAGGGCGGGGAGTGTCCCAAGCCGGTCACCGGCCGCATCGGCGCCGGCCATCAAGGGGACCGGGGCCGCGAAAGCTTCCCGGAGCTGGTCCTGGACCGTCCCGCGCAGACACCGGGGATGCCGGTAACGCGACAGCCATCGGACATTCGCCAGCAGCACCGCCTCCGGCACCCCGACCCGCTCGAAACCCCACCCCGCTTGGCCGCAGGCCAGACGGGTGACACCGAATACCTCCGCGTCTCTCGCCCCGATCCGCTCATCAGCACGGACATCAACGACCACCGCAGAGCCGTCTGTGCGACGTACGAAATAGTCCGGAGCGTGCCGACGCTCACGCTCGCCGTCGTGGCAGTGCAGCCAGAACGGCTGCGAGGCAATCCCCACGACCCCGGGATCGAAGTCCATCAGCACAAGCCGGTCCCGCTCCAGCCACGACTCGAAACCGACGTGTTGGCCGGTCGTCGCCGCCCAGTACCAGCCCGAGAAGTGACGCTCACCACGCGACCAGCGAAACGGCCGCACCGCGGGCGCGTCCTCGAATCGGGCCGTCACACAGTCCAGCAGCGGACGCCGTCGCCGCTCGCGTACCGCATCCACGTACGACAGCTCTACGTACGGCTCTGCAAGATCCGCCCCGACCGGTACGACCACCCAACACCCCCAGCACGTCACCTCGTACGGCTAGGTTCGCTGGCACGGAAGTCGAAACGCCTGGGTTCGCTGGCAAACGCCTCGACTGGATGACAGCGGTCACGGGTGCCGGGGCATGACCATTCGGCGCTCGTGTACTAGAGTTATCTCGACATCGAGATATCTGCCGAGAGAGCACCCCAGCCGCCACCCCGGTAAGGGTTACCTAACTTAGCCTGACCTTAGCGGATCGGCCAAGATGCCGTGGCGGCAGGATCGTGGTGGTACGCGCACATCAATGAAGGAGACTGTCGTGTCGGCGAACAGCTTCGACGCCCGCAGCACGCTGCAGGTGGGCGACGAGTCGTACGAGATCTTCCGGCTGGACAAGGTGGAGGGCTCGGCCCGCCTTCCCTACAGCCTCAAGGTCCTGCTGGAGAACCTGCTCCGCACCGAGGACGGCGCGAACATCACCGCCGACCACATCCGTGCGCTCGGTGGGTGGGACTCCCAGGCCCAGCCCAGCCAGGAGATCCAGTTCACGCCGGCCCGCGTGATCATGCAGGACTTCACCGGCGTTCCCTGTGTCGTCGACCTCGCCACCATGCGTGAGGCCGTGAAGGAGCTCGGCGGTGACCCCGCGAAGGTCAACCCGCTCTCCCCGGCCGAGCTGGTCATCGACCACTCCGTCATCGCCGACAAGTTCGGCACCAACGAGGCCTTCGCACAGAACGTCGAGCTGGAGTACGGCCGCAACCGCGAGCGCTACCAGTTCCTGCGCTGGGGCCAGACCGCCTTCGACGACTTCAAGGTCGTCCCGCCCGGCACCGGCATCGTCCACCAGGTGAACATCGAGCACCTGGCCCGGACCGTGATGGTGCGGAACGGCCAGGCCTACCCCGACACCCTCGTCGGCACCGACTCGCACACCACCATGGTCAACGGCCTCGGTGTGCTGGGCTGGGGCGTCGGCGGCATCGAGGCCGAGGCCGCCATGCTCGGCCAGCCGGTCTCCATGCTGATCCCGCGCGTCGTCGGCTTCAAGCTGACCGGCGAGCTCACCCCCGGCACCACCGCCACCGACCTCGTGCTGACCATCACCGAGATGCTCCGCAAGCACGGCGTCGTCGGCAAGTTCGTCGAGTTCTACGGCGAGGGCGTCGCCGCCACCTCCCTGGCCAACCGCGCCACCATCGGCAACATGTCGCCGGAGTTCGGTTCCACCGCCGCGATCTTCCCGATCGACGACGAGACCATCAAGTACCTGAAGCTCACCGGCCGCTCCGAGCAGCAGCTCGCGCTCGTCGAGGCGTACGCCAAGGAACAGGGCCTCTGGCTGGACCCGAAGGCCGAGCCGGACTTCTCCGAGAAGCTCGAGCTGGACCTGTCGACGGTCGTGCCGTCGATCGCCGGCCCGAAGCGCCCGCAGGACCGCATCGTCCTCGCGAACGCCGCCGAGCAGTTCAAGCAGGACGTCCGCAACTACGTCGACAGCGTGGACGAGGCGGGCCAGGAGTCCTTCCCGGCCTCCGACGCCCCGGCCGTCGCCCCGAACGGCGCCCCGTCCAACCCGGTCACCGTGACCGCCCCCGACGGCACCTCGTACGAGATCGACCACGGCGCGGTGACGGTCGCGGCCATCACCTCCTGCACCAACACCTCCAACCCGTACGTCATGGTCGCCGCCGCGCTGGTGGCCAAGAAGGCCGTGGAGAAGGGCCTGACCCGCAAGCCGTGGGTCAAGACCACCCTCGCCCCGGGGTCCAAGGTCGTCACCGACTACTTCGAGAAGGCGGGCCTGACCCCCTACCTCGACAAGGTCGGCTTCAACCTCGTCGGCTACGGCTGCACCACCTGCATCGGCAACTCCGGCCCGCTGCCGGAGGAGGTCTCCAAGGCCGTCAACGACCACGACCTCGCGGTCACCTCGGTCCTCTCCGGCAACCGGAACTTCGAGGGCCGCATCAACCCCGACGTCAAGATGAACTACCTGGCGTCCCCGCCGCTGGTCGTGGCCTACGCGCTCGCCGGCTCGATGAAGGTCGACATCACCCGGGACGCCCTGGGCGCCGACCAGGACGGCAACCCGGTCTTCCTGAAGGACATCTGGCCGACCGAGGCCGAGGTGAACGAGGTCGTCGCCAACGCCATCGGCGAGGACATGTTCTCCAAGTCCTACTCGGACGTCTTCGCGGGCGACGCCCAGTGGCAGGCGCTGCCGATCCCGACCGGCAACACCTTCGAGTGGGACGCCGAGTCGACCTACGTGCGCAAGCCCCCGTACTTCGAGGGCATGACGATGGAGACCACCCCGGTCTCCGACATCTCCGGCGCCCGCGTGCTCGCCAAGCTGGGCGACTCCGTCACCACCGACCACATCTCCCCGGCCGGTGCCATCAAGGCCGACACCCCGGCCGGCAAGTACCTCACGGAGCACGGCGTCGAGCGCCGCGACTTCAACAGCTACGGCTCGCGCCGCGGCAACCACGAGGTCATGATCCGCGGTACGTTCGCCAACATCCGCCTGCGCAACCAGATCGCGCCGGGCACCGAGGGCGGCTACACCCGTGACTTCACGCAGGCGGACGCGCCGGTGTCGTTCATCTACGACGCCTCGCAGAACTACCAGGCCGCCGGCATCCCGCTGGTCGTCCTGGCCGGCAAGGAGTACGGCTCCGGCTCGTCCCGCGACTGGGCCGCCAAGGGCACCGCGCTCCTCGGCGTCAAGGCCGTCATCGCCGAGTCCTACGAGCGCATCCACCGCTCCAACCTCATCGGCATGGGTGTTCTGCCGCTGCAGTTCCCGGAGGGCCGGTCCGCCGCGTCCCTCGGCCTCACCGGCGAGGAGACCTTCGACTTCACCGGCGTCGAGGAGCTCAACAACGGCGCCACCCCGCGCACGGTGAAGGTCACCACCGACACCGGCGTCGAGTTCGACGCGGTCGTCCGCATCGACACCCCCGGCGAGGCGGACTACTACCGCAACGGCGGCATCATGCAGTACGTGCTGCGCAGCCTGATCCGCAAGTAGGCTGACCGTCACGGCAGTTCGAGGGCCGCGTTCCCGGGTGACCGGGGGCGCGGCCCGCGCCGTTCACGGGCGGGACACAAAAGCCGTCTGGAGCCGGCGGGTCACTCACCGCGGTACTTCGCCGCCGCGGCGTGGGCGAGGTCCTGCGACTTGTCCAGGGCCGTGTCCACCGACTGCCGCCCGGCGATGGCGGCGGCGATCTGCTCGGAGACCGCCGTACCCAGCACGGCGAACTCGGGGATGCTCAGGAAGCCGATGCCGTCGTAGGGGCGGGGGCCGACGCCGGGATCCTTCGGGTCGGCGGAGTCCGTCGCCGCCGTGTACTCCTGCCGGTACCAGGCACCGGCCGCCTGCTGGTACTCGGGCCTCTCGTAGAGCGACTTGCGGTTCCCGGCCGGGGCCGAGGTCCAGCCCACCTCCTCGCCGACCAGCTCCTGGAACTCCTTGGAGGAGGCCCAGGAGATGAACTCCCAGGCGGCGTCCTTGTTCTCGGCCGCCTGCTGGATGCCCCAGGCCCAGGTCCACAGCCAGCCGGCCTTGTCGGTCCGCTCGTGCGGGGCCTGGACGTAGCCCACCTTGCCCTTGACCGAGGAACTGTCGGCCTCGATCGACGAGGCCAGCGACGTGGCGTCGTACATCATGGCGCACTTGCCCTGCACGAAACGGTCGAGGATCTCCAGCACACCCATCCGCTCGGCGCCGGGCTGGCCGTGGGAGCGGAGCAGGCCGACGTAGAACCCGACGGCCTCCTTGAACTCCGGTGAGGTCAGGCGGGCGTTCCAGTCCATGTCGTACCAGGCGCCGCCGAAGGTGTTGACGACCGTGTTGATCGGGGCGAGGTTCTGGCCCCAGCCGGGCAGGCCGCGCAGGCAGATGCCGCTCGCGCCGTCGGTTCCGTCGAGCCGGGCGGCGAGGTCGGCGACCTGCTTCCAGGTCGGGTCCGGCGGCATGGTCAGCCCGTCCTTGCGGAACAGGTCCTTGCGGTACATCAGGAAGGAGCCCTCGCCGTAGAAGGGTTCGGCGTAGAGCTTGCCGTCCTCCCCGGTCAGCGAGGACGCCAGGTTCGGGAAGACGTCGTCCTGGTCGAAGTTCTCGTCCGCCTTCACATAGGAGTCCAGCGGGGCGAGCCAGCCGTTGTCCGCGTAGATCGGCACCTCGTACGCGCTGACGCTCGCCACGTCGTAGGTGCCGGCCTGGGTCGCGAACTCGCGGTTCATCTCCCGCCGCGCCTCGTTCTCCGGCAGCAGCGTGTAGTCGACGGTGATGCCGGTCTCCGCCGTGAAGTGCTTCTTGGTGAGCTTCTTGAGGGTCTGGATCTGCGGCACGTCCGTCGCGAGCACACGGACGTCGGCCTGCTCCTCGCCGCCGGGTGGATCGGTGTCACCGCACCCGGCGAGGACCAGACCGGCGGCGGCCGCGACGGCCACGGCCGCCTGTGTGAGGCGGCTGCGTTTCATGACAACTCGGCCCTTACCCATCTTTGCCCCTATTAGGCATTTCATGATAAATGCGTCAACCGGTCACTCAATGGCCTGTGCGTCTCAGGGTCGGCCGCGTCTGGCCTGAGCGCGTCGGGACAGCGCGTCGGCCGCGACGGCGGCCAGCAGCACCCCGCCGGTGATCATGAACTGCACGGCGTCCTGGACCCCGAGCAGGCCCATGCCCGAGGCGATCGACTGGATGACCACCACACCGAGCAGCACCGACCAGGGCGAGCCCCGCCCGCCGAACAGACTGGTCCCGCCGATGACGGCCGCCGCGATCGCGTTGATCAGCAGCATTCCCGAACCGGCGGCACGCGCCGTCGTGGGGCTCGCCGAGGTCAGTCCGGACGCCACGAACAGCCCGCCGACCGCGGCCAGCGTCCCCGACACCATGAACATCGCGACCCGCACCCGCCCCACCCCGATGCCGGCCCGCCGCGCCGCCTCGACCCCGCCGCCGAGCGCGTAGACCCGCCGCCCGTAGCGGGTGCGGCGCAGCACGTAGTCCGAGACGACCAGGACCACCAGGAAGATCAGCAGCGCGAGCGGCAATCCCTGGAACCGGTTGAGGGTGTGGGCGGCGGCGAAGGCGACAAACGCGAGGAGACCGGTGCGCATCCAGATCTCGCCCTCGGAGCTGTAGGGCATCCCGGACGCCCGGTGACGACTCCGCCGGCGCCGGGCGGCCAGGACGTACCCGGCCGTGCCGAGTGCCGCGACCGCGTACGCCGCCAGGTCGCTGCCGAAGTGCCGGCTGGTCAGGGAGGCGACGAGGCCCTCCTCGTCGATGTTGATCGTGCCGCTGGCCCCCAGCAGGTAGAGCGTCAGACCGTTCCAGATCAGCAGCCCGGCCAGTGTCACCACGAACGCGGGCACGCCGAGCCAGGCGTGGAAGGCCCCGTGGAAGGCGCCCACAGCCGTCCCCGCGGCCACCGCCACGATCACCGCCAGCCACTCCGGCACCCCGTGGTTCACGTTCAGCACGGCGAACGCCGCCCCCGCCAGACCGCTGACCGAGCCGACCGACAGATCGATCTCCCGGATCAGCAGCACGAACACGATGCCGACGGCGACCAGCCCGGTACCGACGATGTCCACGCTGAGGTTGGACAGGTTGCGCGGCGAGAGGAACTTGTCGTCCAGCCCCTGGAAGACGATCCAGATCACGATCAGCCCGGTGATGACCAGGAGCGGCCCCCGCTCGCCGTCGCGCACCCGGCCGCGCACCTCCAGGGCGTACTCCCGCAGGTTGTCCTGCCAGCCCCGGGCGCGCCGCTCGCCGCCGGTGGTGACCGGCCCGCCGCTGCTCACGGCCAGGCCTCCTCGTCGTCCTTCGAACGATGGGCGACGGCGTTGTCCGCCGCCCCGGTCACGGAGGAGATGATCTGCTCCTGGGTCACGGTGCTCACGTCGAACAGTCCGTTGTTGCGGCCCAGCCGCAGCACGGCGACCCGGTCCGCGACGGCCTTGATGTCGCCCATGTTGTGGCTGATGAGGATGATCGCCATTCCGCGGTCGCGCACCTCCTCGATCAGATCGAGCAGATGGCTGGTCTGCTCCACGCCCAGGGCGGCGGTGGGCTCGTCGAGCAGCAGCACCTTGGGGGCACCCATGAGCGAGCGGGAGATCGCGACGGCCTGCCGCTGCCCGGCCGACAGCGCGGCGACCGGAATCCGCACGTCGGGGATACGGATCGACAGGGCGTGCATCAGGTCGCGGGCGCGGCGCTCCATCTCCACCTCGTCGAGGATGCCCACCCGGTCGATCTCGCGGCCGAGGAAGAGATTGCCGACGACGTCCAGGTTGTCGCACATGGCGAGGTCCTGGTACACGGTCGCGATGCCGAGGGCGTGGGCGTCGTGCGGGCGTTTGATCTGCACGAGGCGCCCCTCCCACTCGATGATGCCCCGGTCGGCGGGGCTGACCCCGGAGATCACCTTGATCAGCGTGGACTTGCCCGCCCCGTTGTCGCCCGCCAGGGCCACGACCTCACCGGCCCGGACCTGCAGGTTCACGTCCACGAGTGCCTGGACGCCGCCGAACCGCTTGGTGATGCCGCGCAACGCCAGTACGGGGGGATGGGTCACGAGGATCACCTCGCTCACCGGAGCCCGGCCCGGTCGCAGGCCGTGCGGAGCTCCGGGGTGCAGATCTGGTCGAGCGTGTAGACACCGTCCCGGACGAGCGTCCGGCCGATCGTCTCGCGCGTCACGGGGATCGGGTCGAGCAGAACCGAGGGGACGTCCTCGGTCGTGGGGCTGTCCACCTTCGTCGTGACCAGGGCGCCGACGTCGTTGTCCCGCGCCAGGGCGACGGCCATCGCGGACGCCGCGTCGGTCTCCAGCCGGAACGGCTTGTAGACGGTCATGTACTGCTCGCCCTTGACGATGCGCTGCAGGGCGTCGAGGTCGGCGTCCTGCCCGGTGACCGGGGGCAGCGGGGAGACACGGCCGCTCTTGAGTGCCGAGATGACACCGGCCGCGATCGAGTCGTTGGCGGCGAGCACCCCGTCGATCCGGCCCGGGCCGAGGTCGCTGATCGCGGCGGACATGTGGTCGTGCGCGTTCTCCGTACGCCACCCCAGGGTGTTGTACGACTTCAGGATCCGCACCTGGTTCCGGAGGACGGCCCGGGCCCCACCCTCGTACCAGGCGGCGTTGGGGCTGGACGGGTCACCGTTCACCATGACGACACCGCCGCCTGCGGCCCTGGCGCCCATGCCCTCCAGGAGCGCCTGGCCCTGGAGTCTCCCGACCTGTTCGCCGTCGAAACTGACGAACCCCGAGATCGGCCCCTCGGCGAGCCGGTCGTAGGCGACGACCGGGATGCCCTCGCGGTGCGCCGCGCGGACCGAGGAGCGCAGGGCCTTGGGGTCGACGACGTCCAGGATCAGGGCGGAGACCCCCCGGGTGATCATGGAGTTCATCTGCTGCCGCTGGCTCGCCGCGTCGTTCTCGGCGTTGGCGTACACGACCTTGCAGTCGGAGCACAGCTCCTTCACCCGCTTCTCGATCAAGGGCTTGTCGGACTGCTCCCATCGGGGCACGGCACGGCTCGGCAGCAGCAGCCCGATGGTCCGGCTGCTCTCGCTCTCCACGCCGCTGCCGGTACACCCGGCCAGGGACACGGCCAGCAGGACCGCCAGTAGCCCGGCGGCGCCGCGCAGACACAGGGCACGCATCAGGGACCTCCCTCGAAGGGCCGGGCCTGGCGCGGGCCCGGCTCCTGGCTCCGGCCGGTGTGCGGCCGCCGGCTCTGTTCGCCCCGTTCCCGGCCGTCCTCGCTCCGGTCCTGACCCCGCCCTTCGGCCGGGCGCCGGCCACCGCCCTCGCCACGGCCCGGGGCGTGAGCCTCGATCCCGCGCGCGGCCCCGTCGCCGGTGAGGTCCGTGGCCCTGTCGCGGTTGCGGCCCGTGGCTTGCTCGCCGTCGCGGTCCTGGCCCTGGGCCCGGCCCTTGCGGCGGTTCCGGCCCAGGCCCCAGGTCCGGCCGAGGCCCCAGCCGCGGCCCGGCTTCCGCTCCTCTTCCTCTTCTTGCTCCTCCGGCTCGGCTTCCGGTTCCCCGCCCGGCTCCGGTTCCCGTTCCGGACGGGTCACGACGATCTCGCTCCACACCTGCTTGCCGCCGCCCACCGGTACCGAACCCCAGGCCGCCGACACGGCCTCGACCAGGAAGAGGCCCCGTCCGCCCGTCGACTCCCAGTCCACGACGACCGGCTTGGCCGGTGCCCGGGGCGAGGAGTCGCTCGCCGTCACCCGCAACCGGTCCGCCGCCAGGGTCAGCTCCACCCGGACCGCGCCCTGCGTGTGCACCAGCGCGTTGGTGACCAGCTCCGACACCACCAGCAGCACGGTGTCGGCCTCGGCCGCGATGCCCCACGAACGCAGCGTGCGCGCACTGAACCGGCGGGCGTGCATCACCGCGTCCGGCAGCCGCCACACCACCCAGCCCGCCCGCACCGGCCGGACCCGCATCCCGTCGTAGCGCAGCAGCAGCACCGCCACGTCGTCCTCACGCCGCCCGGCATCGCCGAGCAGTGCGTCGGCCATCCGCCCCGGATCGGCGGGATCGGCCGCGGCGAGCGCCTGGCGTACGAGCCGCATCCCCTCGTCCACCTGCAGAACCGCCGACTCGACCAGACCGTCCGTCACCAGCGCGAGCACCGAGCCCGGGGCGAGCGCGAGTGCCGTCAGCGGGAACTCCGCGTCGGCGAGGACGCCCAGCGGGAGCCCGCCCTCGACCGCGATCTCCGCCGTACTGCCGTCGGGGTGCCGCACCAGCGGCGCCAGATGCCCGGCCCGCACGAACAGCGCGTTGCCCTCCTCCATGTCCAGCTCGACGTAGCAGCACGTGGCGAACAGGTCGGTCTCCATGCCGACGAGCAGGCGGTTGGCGTGCGCGACGACCACGTCCGGCGGATGCCCCTCCACGGCGTAGGCCCGGACCGCCGTACGCATCTGGCCCATGATCGTCGCGGCTCCGGCGCTGTGCCCCTGCACATCCCCGATGACCAGCGCCACCTTGTTCTCCGACAGCGCGATCACGTCGTACCAGTCGCCCCCGACCTGGAGACCGCGCCGGGCGGGCAGATAGCGGGCCACGGCGGTGCCTCCGGGCAGCTTGGGGAGCCGCCGCGGCAGCAGACTGCGCTGGAGCATCGTCGCGAGCTCCTGCTCGGCGTCATAGGCGTGCGCGCGCTTCAGGGCCTGCCCGACCAGGCCCGCGGTGGCGGTCAGCAGGGCCCGCTCCTCGGGGGCGAACGCGTGCGGGGTGTCCCAGCCGACCAGGCACACCCCGGCCACCCCGTTCCTGGCCGGCAGCGGCAGCACCGCGAGCCCGCCGGGGCCGATCCCCGCGAGCCCCGGTTCCAGCACGGAGCCCGCCGGCCACAGGCTCATCCGCCCGTCCCGCAGCGCAGCCTGGAGCGTGGGCAGTGCGGTGACCGGCGCGTCGGGCCACTCCGAGCGCCACTCGCTCCGCCACAGCTCCGGCCAGGCACCCGCACCCGGCGGATCGAGCACGGTGACCGCCAGCCGGTCCTCCAGCAGCTCGGCGAGAGCCACCCGGTCGGCACCCAGCGGCTCGCGCAGCGCGGCGACCACGACACGGCTGACGTCCCGGACGGTCGCGGCGTCGTCGAGCGCGGCCGTCAGCCACTGGATCCGGGCGACGTCGCTGGCGCTGCGGCGCAGCACGTGCGCCGCGCTCATCACACCCAGCACCCGCTCCGGGGCGCCGTCGGGCCCCTTCAGCACACGGCAGCTCAGCCGCAGCCAGCACAGTTCGCCGGTGGGCCTGCGGATACGGAACTCCAGCTCACGGCGGCCCGGGGTCTGCGCGGACGGTTCGATGACCGACATCAGGGCGGGGACATCCTCCGGGACGCTGTACGAGAGCAGGGTGTCGGTCTTGCCGTCGAAGCCGCCCTCGGGGATGCCGACGAGTTCGAGCAGGGCCGGGTCCGTCTCGACCAGCCCGGTGCCGGGCGACAGGGCGAAGGAACCGACCCCCATGGCGCGCAGGGCGGAATCCAGCAGGGGGGAGGGCGCCGACCGGTCCGCCTCGCCCCGCAGCCGCTCGGCGACGGCCTCGGCGTACCGCTCCAGGAACTCCCGCTGCTCGGTCCCGAACCCCTCCCCGGCCTCTCCCACCACGGCGAGACATCCCAGCCACCCGCCCGCGGCCCCCAGCGGCAACGCCCCGAGCGGAGCGGAGGCGGCTGCGCCTTCCTCCCGCCCGCCGAGCACCGCACCCGCGAGCCACACGGCCCGGCCCCGCAGATAGGCCTCCGCGATGACAGGGCCGCCGCCTCCAGCGTCGGCCGGGCCCGGGGGCACCGAGGCGGGGGCGCCGTGGGAAGCGACGTGTGGATCCTGCCCGGGGGAGGCGCTCGGCCTCGTGCCCGTGCCAGGAGATGCCCCCGACCCCGGGACCGTCACACGCGCCGGCATCGGGTACCGCTGCTCGGACTCGGCCTCGGCCGACTCCACCAGCCGGAGTTCCGTCCCGTCCTCACTGCGCACGTACACCGCCGCCAGTGCTACCCCGGCGAACGCCAGCAGCCGCGCTCGCGCAGCAGGCTCCGGAGCGGGGCGAGGCGGACCGGCGCCTCCGTTCCCCGGCGCCCGGAGTCCGGGGGCAGCGGCCCGGGCGTTGCCGTAATGGGGCATGTCCGCATCCACCTCCCGTCCATGCCGCAGCCACCGGCAGGTGGGAGTCCCCGGAACTCAGGCGACGACGACGCGGGCACGGGACCGGCGGCGCGGGGTTGCGCCTCCCATGGCGGATCCACGCCGCTCATGAGCGGCAGGGCACCCACACAACAGAATCGCACACC
Source organism: Streptomyces sp. NPDC057424 (assembly GCF_042803315.1). NCBI lineage: Bacteria > Bacillati > Actinomycetota > Actinomycetes > Kitasatosporales > Streptomycetaceae > Streptomyces > Streptomyces sp. NPDC057424. Next base: position 13,304 of record NZ_JBHVCP010000032.1, on the reverse strand, counting down.
TGGATAACCGCGACATATGGGGCGGCCAGGTCGGCCCGGCCGGCACGCCTCGCGGGCTCCGATCCCACACCCGGCGGCCGGGGCGCCGCTCGGCCCGCGTGGCGCCGCAGGGCTCACACGGCGATCGGGAGCACCGTGCAACCGGATTCGGAACCTGCTGCGCGACCAGGCCCCCGACCCGGCCGTTCGCCCGGTGCGGCTCGGCGCACGCGGCCGCGACGACACCACGACGGACACGCACGACGGGCCCGGCCGCCGGACCTCTCCGGTGACCGGGCCCCCATCCGGCGTCTCAGCCCACCCGGCAGGGCAGACTGCTCGTACTGTCACCCCCCGCCCCGGAGACGACGTAACCGAACGTCGTGCTCCCGCCGGGCGCGAGGGATCCGTTCCAGTCGGCGTTGTGGACCATCACCGCCCGGCCGTTGTAGGTCGCGCTGCCGCTCCACACGCTGTCGACCCTCTGGCCCGCCGGGAGCGTCCAGTCGACCATCCAGCCGAGCATGGGGACCGTGCCGGTGTTGGTGACGGTCACCTCGGACTGGTACCCGCCGTTCCAGCTGCCGGTCGTCTTCCGGGTGGCCGTGCAGGTGCCGGGCACCGGCTCGGAGGGGTTGCCCGGCTCCTTGATGCCGGTCACCTCGCCGTTGCCGCCGTCGAAGACGACGTCGGAGCAGGAGTAGAAGGTCTCCTGGCTGTCGGAGCGCTGCCAGACCATGTAGATGATGTGGCGGCCCGACTTGTTGTCGGGGAGCTTGCCGGACCAGGAGTAGTTGGCCTCGACCGTGCCCGGGGAGCCGTTCAGCGGCGGGTGGTCGACGCTCAGGAACGGCCGTTCCTCCATGTCGTTCCAGGTGAGCGTCTTGGCCGGGTCGAAGCCGTCCTTGGTGATGTAGACGTAGAACCAACCCGGGTGTGCTGCCCAGGCGTTGTACGAGAAGTCGACGGTCGCGCCCGAGGTGAGGTGGGTGAGCGGCCAGTTGTTGCTGGGCGTGTTGAATCCGGTGAAGTTGGTGTTGCCGCCGCTGCACAGCTCGCCGTCCGGGACGAAGCCCCGGGTGCGGCCGGCGCCGTCCGAGCGGAGCACCGAGAACCAGTTGTAGAACGGCGTGGTGCCGCTGACCTGCTGCGCGCTCCTGCACGCCGGGTTCACCGGCTTGATCTCACCGGTGTCCGTCAGCCCGTCCTGCCAGCACAGGAATGTGCGGCTGCCGGGCTTCATGGGGGTGCCGTGTGCCTCGGCCTCACCCCCGGCCGTCATGACCAGGCCGATGGCCGGGACGGTGACGAGGAGGGAGAGCAGTACGAGGAAGAGGGCTCTGGCCCGGGTGGGGAGCGCCCATCGGGGCATCGTGGAGCCTCCGGGCTTTCTTGTCAGGATCATGACAGCATCATCCGTTTCGTGGGGGTACGGGCCTGCGGATGCGTGTGCACGGATGCGCGGGATGGGAGCGACTCGTAGGGGCGGGTTCCGGTCCACCGATATGGGAGCGCTCCCATCCCGCCTGCTGCGGAAGGTAGCGCTCGGCGGCGCAGATGTAAACGGCTCGCGCGAAAGGGCGCCCGCCGGAACCCCGTGTCCCGTGTCGGCGACGCGTGTGCCGGGTCGTACGGGTGCGATGGTCCACGGGCGTGCGCCCGGTTCTGCGGGCGCCTCGTGTGCCGGAGTGGGACGTCCCGGCCCTCCGGCCGATTCGACGGCCGGAGCGGCGCAAGGGTCCGTTCGCCGGGGCATCGCCTGCGTCAGCCTCAGGAGGCCGCCGCACAGCGGAAGTTGACTTCGCCATACCTGTGCGGTTGGCTGCGGATCCGACCATCATGATCCGGGGGATCCCTTTGAACCGCACCATCCGTGCAGTCGGCTGCGCCGTCGCAGTCACCGGTCTCGCGCTGGGCCTCAGCTCCTGCTCCGAGGCCGTCGACCAGGTCGACAAGGCCGTGAACGAGACGTACACGGTCACGTACGAGGTCACGGGGAAGAACGTCGACTCGATCGAATTCCACGGCGGCGGCGGCAAGGCCATGGAGCCCAAGATCGAGTCGGTGTCGAAGCCCGAGCTGCCCTGGAAGAAGACGGTCACGCTGCGCGGCATCATGCCCGCGGCGGTCATGCCGGTCGCCGCGGACCCCGACGGCTCCCAGGTCACCTGCAAGATCATCCACAAGGGCAAGGTGCTCGAGGAGCAGAGTGCCGACGGCCTGGTGACCGCCGGTGGCTGCACCGCGGAGTCCCCGATCACCGGGTGACCCGGGGCGGTACCGGCGGGATGGCGCAGCCTCCGTGCTGCGCCATCGGCGTTCTCGGCTGGACCGGTGCCGTCTGCCACCGGCACCAGCGGGCCCGGCCGCGCCGGGCCGGCGGCCACTCACCGCTGAACGCCGCCTCCCCGAGCCGTGCGACATGGAACAACCCGTACAGGAGCCCGCGTCCACCGGAGGCGGTGACGGTCGTCGTACCGCCCTCGCCGGCGAGGTCGAGACCCTCCCGCCGAGGAGCCTCAGGCCGTCGGCACCGGCGTCGAGGACCAGGTCGTACGCGCCGTCCGGCACGGCGTCCCGCACGACCCGGCCCCCGAACCTCCGGCAGGCCTCGGCCACCTCCCCGTGCACCGTCTCCACCAGCGCACCCGATCCGCGGATCAGCGTCCGCCGGCGGCCGGCTGCCCGGAAGGCCGCGGGCGGCAGTCAGGCCGGGTCGACCCCCTCGGGCAGGACGGGCACGGGAAGCGGCATCGGACCCCCCAACTCGGCTGCTCAGGAGAGCAGTTCGACCTCCGCCAGCGTCGCCTCACCGTCGAGGACCAGGCGGTACCTCTCGTACGTACCCGGCGATCTCACGGAGAACGCGCGGGTCTGTCTGTCCCAGGCGAAGGACTCCACGGAGCGCCGGTCCAGCGTCCGCCAGCCCGTGCCGTCGGAGGAGCCCTGGAGCGTCCATCCGGCCGGTGCCTTCGCCCGGTCCGCCGACGAGGTCAGCGTGTACTGCACCGCCTCGGCACCCTTGGAGACCGGCAGGTCCACGGAGGTCACCGCGGCCTCCGTCGCCGACGTGTCGTCGAACAGGGCGCCGTCGCCCTTCAGCAGGTCGGCGCGCGGGGTGGGCACCTCGTCGTCCCGGGTGAGCGACACGGGTGCGGCGTGCTTGCCGGTGCCCCATGACGAGGGCCGCGCGCCCATGTCGAACTCCAGGACACCGCCCTTGGCGACCAGTGAGTGGGGCAGAGAGGTCTTCGTCCAGGTCCGGCCGTTGACCTTCAGCCCCTGCACGTAGACGTTCCTCGCGCTGTTCCGGGGCGCCTTGACCACCAGCTCGCGCCCGTTCTCCAGGTGCACGGTCGCCTCGGTGAACAGGGGCGAGCCGATCGCGTACTCGCCGCTGCCCATCACCAGCGGGTAGAAGCCGAGGGCGGAGAACAGGAACCAGGCCGACTGCTCACCGTTGTCCTCGTCACCGTGGTAGCCCTGCCCGATCTCGCTGCCCGTGTACAGCCGGGACAGCACCTCGCGGACGTTCCTCTGCGTCTTCCAGGGCTGCCCGGCCGCGTCGTACATGTAGAGGGCGTGGTGGGCGACCTGGTTGGAGTGCCCGTACATGCCCATCCGCACGTCCCGCGCCTCGGTCATCTCGTGGATGACCCCGCCGTAGGAGCCGGCGAACTCGGGGGAGGCCGTCTCCGGGGTGGAGAGGTACTCGTCGAGCTTGTCGGCGAGGCCCTTCCGGCCGCCGTAGAGGTTCGCCAGGCCACGGCTGTCCTGCGGTGCGGTGAAGGCGTACCCCCAGCCGTTGGTCTCGGTGTAGTCGTGGCCCCACACCCGCGGGTCGTACGTCGACGACTCGGCCCGCCAGTCGCCCTTGGCGCCCCGGCCCTGGAAGAACCCGGCCTTCGCGTCGAAGAGGTTCACGTAGTCCTGTGCGCGGTCCAGGAAGTACTCCGACTCCTCTTTGTAGCGCCGCTCACCGGTCTCCTCGTAGAGCTTCCGGCCCATGCGGGAGATGCCGTAGTCGTTGAGGCAGCCCTCCAGCGCCCAGGACAGGCCCTCGTGGGTGTCGGTGCTCGTGTAGCCGAGGAACGGGGAAGTGGTCATGCCCTTGCGGCCGACGCCCGAGTCCGGGGGCACGACCGTCGCGTTCTTCACGGCCGCCTCGTACGCCGCCTTCGCGTCGAAGTCGACGCCCTTGACGTACGCGTCCGCGAACGCCACGTCCGAGGAGGTGCCCGTCATGAGGTCCGCGTAGCCGGGGGAGGACCAGCGGGAGGTCCAGCCGCCGTCCTTGTACTGCTGCACGAAGCCGTCGACCAGCTCGCCCGCCCGGGACGGAGTCAGGAACGAGTACGCCGGCCACGTGGTCCGGTAGGTGTCCCAGAAGCCGTTGTTGACGTACACCTCGCCGTCGACGATCTTCGCGCCGGTGTGCGTCGGGGTGTCCGGGTTCGGCATGGGGGAGAAGGGCGAGGCGTACCGGTGCTTGCCGCCGACCTTCTCGAAGCCGGAGTTCGGGTACAGGTACAGCCGGTACAGGCTGGAGTACAGCGTCGTCAGCCGGCCGGGGGTCGCGTCCTCGACCTCGACCCTGCCGAGCAGCCGGTCCCACTGACGCTGGGCGCTCTTCTTCACCGCTTCGAAGGACCTGCCCGCCGGGATCTCCTGGCGGAGGTTGTCCTCGGCCTGGTCGACGCTGATCAGCGAGGTCGCCAGGCGCAGGGTGACGGTCCGGTCGTGGGCCTCGAAGCGCAGGTGGCCCTTGACGCCACTGGAGTCGCCCCCGGTGACCGGCTTGTCGAACTCGCCGTACACGAACAGCCGGGTCGCGCCCGTCGACAGCCCGGACTTCACGTCCGAGTAGCCGGTGACGATCCCGTTCTCCTTGTCGAGGGTCAGCCCTGCCTGGTCGGTCACGTTGTCGAAGAGGACGCTCGCGTCGTCGCCGGGGTAGGTGAAGCGCAGCGCCGCCGCGTGGTCGGTCGGCGCCATCTCGGCCTTCAGCCCGTTCTCGAAGCGCACCCCGTAGTAGTACGGCCGGGCGGTCTCGTTCTCGTGCCGGAAGGCGAGCTCCCGGGCCTCCCGGCCCGGTTTCGGAGTGCCGGCGGCGACGGACGGCATCACCTGGAAGGTCTGCCGGTCGCCCATCCAGGGACTCGGCTCGTGGCTCGCGCTGAACGCCTGGATCGTCGGCAGGTTGTCCGCGTTGTTCGCGCGTGCGTAGTCGTACAGCCAGCTCAGCGAACCCGCGTTGGTCACCGGCGTCCAGAAGTTGAAGCCGTGCGGCACCGCCGTCGCCGGGAAGTTGTTGCCCCGGGAGAAGCCGCCGCTGGAGTTGGTCCCGCGGGTCGTCACCGCGTAGTCCGACAGATGCGCCTTCGGCCGCTCGGGGGCGACGGACCCGATGGTCACGTCGTCCAGCCAGCCCCGGAACTTCGCCGGGCCCTTGGGCGAGTCGTACGCCACCAGGATCCGGTCCACGGTCTTCCCGGCCGCGACGGACCCGATTCGCGAGGCCACGTCGTTCCACTGGTTGACGTAGAGGATCTTCGCCGCGCCCTGCCCCTGCGGGGTCAGCGGGAAGCCGTGCTGGTCGGTGGCGCGCAGGTCGCTCAGGTGGGTGCCGTCGGTGAAGGCGAGGTCGACGGAGACGTTCGTCGCGTCGTAGTCGAGGTCGCCGTCCGCCATGGACGGGAAGACCCGGTAGGCCAGCTGTGTGTTCCGGCCGACGGCCACGTTCACGTCGAAGACCTTGTTGTACGAGTACGCCCGCCCGTCGGCGGTGTGCCGGCCGGCGTAACGCAGGGCGCGCTTTCCGGTGAATCCGGCGCCCGCCTTGGCGGTGGGGGAGCCGCTCGGGCCCCGGTCGACCAGGGAGAGCATGTCCTGCGGCGCGGGCCCGTCGCTGCCGCCCGTGGACAGCTGGAGGTCGGCGAGCTGGAGGAGGGCGCCGCCGTTGTTCCCGGTGACGTCCAGCCGGAAGTGCCGGTACTCGCCGGGTTCGGCGAGGTCGTACGTCTTCGTCCGGAACCGCTCCGGGAAGGACTCACCGGAGCGGGTGTCCAGGGTCTTCCAGTCCTTGCCGTCGGCGGAGCCCTTGAGGGTCCAGTCCTTCGGGTCGCGCTCGGCGTGGTCGTTGGCGGACGTCAGTGCGTAACGCGTGATTCTGACCGGTTTGTCCAGGTCGAACTCGGCCCAGCCGGTGGGCTCGAAGACGAGCCACTTGGTGCTCGGTTCGCCGTCGACGAGATTCTCCTTCACCTCGCCGCCGCTCGCGTTCTCGGCGCTGGCCCGGACGTCCGTCACCTGGTCCGTCACATTGCCCGGTATGCCACTGCTGTAGCCGCCGTCGACGCCCGACGCCCTCCTGTCACCGCCAGGGGTGGTGTCAACGGTGCTCAGCCAGTCCGGAACCGGGTCGTCCGGCTCGAAGGAGGAGGTGAACTCCCGATCGGGCTTCTCCGGGGCTTGAGGCAGTGCGACCGCAACGCCCTGTGAGCCCAGGGCCAAAGCGAAGGCGGTCGCCGACACGACCGCCGATCCCCATCTGTGCCGAGCTTTCCGTTGCATCAACGGGTACCCTCCCTGCGCAGTGGACAACGTTGTCACCTTCGATGCGCAAGGACCAGTAGTTGCCCAAGTGGCGAGGAGTGTCAAGGGTGTTGCCTGTGGAATTCGGGCGCGGCGACCGGGGTATTTCCGGCGGAGCACCCGCGGGCCGCTCATACTTCCGCGAGGTCTCAACTCGGATAAGACCCACGGCCAACCTTGTGTTCGATCTTGATCCGCTGACGGGAAGTGGACTATACCTGTCGGGCGATTCACACGATCCGCACATCACCACCCGCACTTTCCTGCACGAACCAGCTCGACCCGATCGCGGTGCCGGGAAGGATCCGGTTCACCGCCTGAGTCCTGGAGAAGGCGAGGACTTGAGCATGGGATCCACTTCCGCCGAGAGCCACGGCACCGAAGGTGTCGGCCGCCGTGATCTGATCAGAAGGTCCGCCGCGCTCGGGCTGATCTCCGTCCCCACCATGAGCTTCCTGTCCGCCTGCGCCAGCAGCGGCGGCGGCGACAGCGGAGACAAGGCCAAGGCCGGCAAGAAGACGGCGAAGAACCCGCTCGCCGTCAACGACACGGCCGGCATGGAATTCGTCCTCTTCGACGGCGGCTTCGGCAAGGAGTACGCCGAGGACGCCGTGGAGATCTACGAGAAGAACTTCCCCGAGGCGCAGGTGAAGTTCGCCGCCACGCAGAAGATCCAGTCCACGCTCCAGCCCCGGTTCAACCAGGGCACCCCGCCGGACCTCATCGACAACTCCGGCGCCGAGCAGATGGACATGGGCGTCCTGGTCGGCAAGAGCCAGCTCACCGACCTCACCCCGCTGCTGGACGCGCCCTCCTACGACGACCCGGACACGAAGGTCCGCGACACGCTGCGCCCCGGCATCGTGGAGATGGGCCAGTTCGACGGCGAGAAGGTCTGGATCCTGTACTACGCCTACACGGTGTACGGCGTCTGGTACTCGCAGAAGGCCCTTGACTCGCTCGACGAGCAGTACCCCGAGACCTGGGACCAGATGCTCGCGGTCTGCGCGAAGGCCAAGAAGAAGGGCATGGCGGGCTGGACGTACGCGGGCAAATACCCGTACTACCTCCCCTTCTCGCTCTACCCGATGATCGGCAAGGTCGGCGGCCGCGAGGTCCTCGACGCGATCGACAACCTGGAGCCGGGCGCCTGGAAGCACCCGGCCGTCAAGGCCTGCTTCGACGCGTACTACGAGCTCTACAAGAAGGGCTACGTCCTCAAGGGCACCCCCGGCCTGGACCACATCCAGTCGCAGACCGCGTGGGCCGAGGGCAAGGCGCTGTTCATCCCGAACGGTTCCTGGGTGGAGAACGAGTCGGCCAACGTCATCCCCGAGGACTTCGACCTGGCCGTCTCAGCGCCCACCGGCCTCGACTCCTCCGACAAGCTGCCCTTCGGGACCATCTGGGCCTCCGGCGGCGAGCCCTTCATCGTCCCGGCCAAGGCGAAGAACGCCGCCGGCGGCATGGAGCAGCTGCGCATCATGCTCAGCGAGGCCTCCTCGAAGAACTTCACCGGCAAGGTGAAGTCGCTGACCGCGTTCGACGGCGGCACCGACGGCATCTCCCTCACCCCCGGCCTGAAGTCGGGTGTCGCGGCGCTGGACAAGGCCGGAGAGAACGTGGTGAATCCCCGTCTCCAGGACTGGTACGTGCAGTTGCAGAAGGAGAAGATCGGCGTGTCCGGTCTGGGCGAGATGATGGCCGGCCGCCTCACCCCGGCCGAGGCCGTCAAGAAGATCCAGGGCTTTGCCGACGAGGCGGCCAAGGACGACTCCATCAAGCACTACAAGCACCAGTAACGGCACCGGAAACCCGATTTCCGCAACGGCACCGGAGTGGCGATGCAGCACGGCAAGTACCGGTTCATCGTGGGCTTCCTCGCGTTGCCCCTGGGACTGTACGCGCTCTTCGTGGTCTGGCCGTTCATCCAGTCCATCTATTACTCCTTCACGGACTGGACCGGCCTGAGCCCCGAATTCACGATGGTCGGTTTCGACAACTACAGCCGCATGCTCGACGACGACATCTTCTGGAAGTCGTTGCAGCACAGCCTGCTGTTCGCCCTCCTGCTGCCGGTGGTGACGATCGGCCTCGCGCTGTTCTTCGCCTTCATGATCAACGTGGGCGGCAGAAAGAGAAAGAACGGCCCGGTCATCACCGGAGTCCGCGGCTCCTCCTTCTACAAGATCGTCTACTTCTTCCCGCAGGTCCTCTCGATCGCCATCGTCGCGCTGCTGTTCGCGTTCGCGTACAACCCGGACAGCGGCGCGATCAACTCGCTCCTGCGCGGCATCGGGCTCGACAACCTCCAGCCCCTCTGGCTGGGCGACCCCGACCTCGCGCTCTGGGCAGTCATGGCGGTCCTCGTCTGGTCCACGGTCGGCTTCTTCGTCGTCCTCTTCTCCGCCGGCATGGCCTCCATCCCGGCGGAGATGTACGAGGCCGCGCTCCTGGACGGCGCGAACCGTGTCACGACCTTCTTCCGGGTCACCCTGCCCCTGCTGTGGGACACCGTGCAGTCCGGCTGGGTCTACATGGGCATCCTCGCCCTGGGCGCCGAGTCGTTCGCGGTCGTGCAGATCATGACGACCGGGCCGGGCGGCCCCGACTACTCGACCACCGTCATGGTCCTGTACGTGTACCAGAAGGCGTTCCGCGACGGGCAGGCCGCCTACGCCACCACCATCGGTGTCGCCCTGCTCGTCGTCACGCTGGCCTTCGCCGCCGTGGTGATGCGGCTGGGCCGTCGCGAGCGGCTGGAGTACTGATCGATGAAGACGACCGAAACCCCCGCCCCGCTCCCGGCCGAGTCCGGCGCACCGATCGCCAAGACGGACACGCCACCACCTCCACCCCCGAAGGAGAAGAAGGAGGGCACGGTCCTCAACGTCTTCTCCCACGGCGTCCTGGTCATCTGGGCGTTCATGGTGGTTCTTCCGCTGCTCTGGGCGGTCATGACGTCCTTCAAGGACGACCGCTCCATCTTCAGCTCCCCCTGGTCGCTCCCGGACTCCCTGCACTTCGGCAACTGGTCACGGGCGTGGACCCAGGCCAACATGAGCGACTACTTCCTCAACACCGTCCTCGTGGTGGGCGGTTCACTCATCGGCACCCTGGTCCTGGGCTCCATGGCGGCCTACGTCCTGGCCCGCTTCGACTTCCCGGGCAACCGCTTCATCTACTACCTGTTCATCGGCGGTATGAGCTTCCCGATCATGCTCGCGCTGGTCCCGCTGTTCTACGTCGTGAACAACATGGGCCTGCTGAACACCATCCACGGCCTGATCCTGGTCTACATCGCCTACTCGCTGCCGTTCACGGTGTTCTTCCTGACGGCCTTCTTCCGCACACTGCCGACGTCGATCGCCGAAGCGGCCTTCGTCGACGGCGCGTCCCACAGCCGCACGTTCTTCCAGATCATGCTCCCCATGGCCAAGCCGGGCCTGATCAGCGTCGGCATCTTCAACTTCCTGGGCCAGTGGAACCAGTACATGCTCCCCACGGTCCTCAACACCGACCCCGACAAACGCGTCCTCACCCAGGGCCTGGTCCAGCTGGCGGTCAGCCAGGGCTACAAGGGCGACTGGTCGGGCCTCTTCGCGGGCCTGGTGATGGCCATGCTGCCGGTGCTCGCGGCGTACATCATCTTCCAGCGCCAGGTGGTACAGGGCTTGACGGCGGGCGCGCTGAAGTAGCCCGGCCCACGCGGCACGATGCCCGCACCCGGGGAACCGGACGGGACCACGAGGGGCCCGCAGCCGCCGGACGCCGCGCGGGGCCGTCGTCCGTGGCTGGGCGGGACCACGACGGCCTGCAGCCGCGTACGGCGAGAAGGGGACGTGTCGGGGGGTGCCCGCCCGCAGCGGTCGGCGCGTCCCCGAACAGTCAGTCGGCACGCAACCCCGTCGCGCCGTTCCGAGGACGGACACCCCCCGGCGCGGCCCCGACCCACCACCCGGCACAGAGGCGCAGACCCGCGCCCCCACTTCACCGCACAGGCCGCCGCAGGCACCCGGCAGGCACCCGCCGACAGAAAGCGCGAACCACCACGTAGCCCTCCGCAATCACCCGCACACCCCCCGGAATCAGTTCAACCTCTTGACGGGAGGCAACCCGAACGGCTCAGCTTAGAGTTCACTAGTTGGACATAGACGGGGCCTCATCGAAGCGGCCCCGTGCGCAGGAGGTCGTCGTGGAGACTCCGGGGTCGCAGTCATCGCTGCACCGAGCCAACCTGGAGCGGGTCGTACGAGCCGTGCGCCTGGCGGGCTCCCTCACCCAGGCCGAGATCGCGCGGACGACAGGTCTGTCCGCGGCGACGGTCTCCAACATCGTCCGGGAGTTGAAGGACGGCGGCACCGTCGAGGTCACACCGACCTCCGCCGGCGGCCGCAGGGCCCGCAGCGTGTCGCTGAGCGGCGACGCCGGCATCGTCATCGGCGTCGACTTCGGCCACACCCACCTCCGCGTCGCCATCGGCAACCTGGCCCACCAGGTCCTGGCGGAGGAGTCCGAGCCCCTCGACGTCGACGCCTCCTCCACCCAGGGCTTCGACCGCGCGGAACAGCTGGTCACACGCCTGATCGAGGCCACCGGCGTCGACCGCTCCAAGATCGCCGGCGTCGGCCTCGGCGTCCCCGGCCCCATCGACGTGGAGTCCGGCACCCTCGGCTCGACCGCCATCCTCCCCGGCTGGACGGGCACCAAGCCCGCCGAGGAGCTCCACGGCCGCCTCGGCGTCCCCGTGCACGTGGACAACGACGCCAACCTCGGGGCCCTGGGCGAGATGGTCTGGGGCAGCGGCCGGGGTGTCCGCGATCTGGCATACATCAAGGTCGCCAGTGGCGTCGGCGCCGGCCTGGTGATCAACGGCAGGATCTACCGAGGCCCCGGCGGCACCGCTGGAGAAATCGGGCATATTACACTCGACGAATCCGGCCCCGTGTGCCGCTGCGGCAACCGCGGCTGCCTGGAGACCTTCGCGGCCGCGCGCTACGTGCTCCCGCTCCTCCAGTCCAGCCACGGCACCGACCTGACCATGGAAGGCGTCGTACGGCTCGCGCGGGACGGAGACCCGGGCTGCCGTCGGGTGATCGCCGACGTCGGCCGTCACATCGGCAGTGGAGTGGCCAATCTCTGCAACCTGCTGAACCCGAGCCGTGTGGTCCTCGGTGGTGATCTCGCCGAGGCCGGTGAGCTGGTGCTCGGGCCGATCCGGGAGTCCGTCGGCCGCTACGCCATTCCCAGTGCGGCGCGCCAGTTGTCCGTTCTCCCCGGGGCTCTCGGCGGCCGTGCGGAGGTGCTCGGAGCGCTCGCTCTCGCACTCAGTGAGATGGGTGATTCGACCCTTTTGGACGGGACTGCCGCCGGAGCGCTGCAGGCGGCGACCCCTGCCTTCACTTAGAGAACGGATGGCACCGTTGCCATCTCGTTAAGGATTTACTTCTTGACGTCGCACGTGTGGCCGAGTTGACTTCCAGCCACCTCGGCCGCAATGTCGCGGCCTCGTCAGGGAGGTTTCTAGAAGTGAACACCCGTATGCGCCGTGCCGCCGTTGCCGTTGCCACCACCGCCATGGCCGTTTCCCTCGCCGCCTGTGGCAGTGCCAAGGAGGCCGACGGCGGTAGTGACTCCTCGTCGGACGCGGCCGCCAAGAAGGGCGACAACATCAAGGTCGGTCTCCTGCTCCCGGAGAACCAGACCGCTCGTTACGAGAAGTTCGACCGGCCCCTGATCGAGAAGCAGATCAAGGAGCTGACGAACAACAAGGGCGAGGTCGTCTACGCCAACGCCAAGCAGGACGCCACGACCCAGAACCAGCAGGTCGAGACCATGATCACCAACAAGGTGGACGTGCTCATCCTGGACGCGGTGGACGCCAAGGCCGTCGCCAACTCGGTGAAGAAGGCCAAGGACGCCGGCATCCCGGTCGTCGCCTACGACCGTCTGGCCGAGGGCCCGATCGACGCCTACACCTCGTTCGACAACGAGCAGGTCGGCAAGACCCAGGGCGAGGCCCTGCTCGAGGCCCTGGGCGACAAGGCCGAGGACGGGCAGATCGTCATGATGAACGGGTCGATCACCGACCCGAACGCCGCCCTGTTCAAGAAGGGCGCCCACTCCGTGCTCGACGGCAAGGTGAAGATCGGCAAGGAGTACGACACCAAGGAGTGGAAGCCGGAGAACGCCAACAAGAACATGGAGGGCGCCATCTCCGCCCTCGGCAAGGACAAGATCGTCGGCGTCTACTCCGCCAACGACGGCATGGCCGGCGGTATCATCACCGCGCTCAAGGCCGGCGGCTTCGACAAGCTGCCGCCCGTGACCGGCCAGGACGCCGAACTCGCCGGTGTGCAGCGCATCGTCGCCGGTGAGCAGTACATGAGCGTCTACAAGCCGTACGCCCCCGAGGCCGAGGCCGCCGCGAAGATGGCCGTCGCGCTGGCTCACGGCGAGTCGCTCGACTCCGTCGCCAAGGACAAGGTCGACAGCCCCACCACCAAGGGCGTCCCCTCCGTCCTCGTCCCGGTCGTCTCGCTGACCCAGGACAACATCCAGGACACCGTCATCAAGGACGGCGTCTACACCGTCAACGAGATCTGCACCGCCAAGTTCAAGGCGGCCTGCGACAAGCTCGGCCTCAAGTAGCGGTCCCGCGGTCGTGGGGCCGGCCCCCCCCCCCCCGGGGGGGCCCCCCCCCACCCCCACCCCCCCCCCCCCCCCCCCCC